>CAYGUZ010000257.1:0-3663 GCA_964353215.1 uncultured Flavobacteriaceae bacterium | reverse complement strand
CTTTGTTCTTTCTATACTTCTCGAACCAGGCTACCGTATGGGCAATTTTGGCAATAAGATTGCTAGGCCTGCTTGCAATGCCATGACTAGCCTCTGGTATTTCAACTAAAACGGTTTCAATTTTTCTAAGCTTTAAGGCGTGGTACAATTGTTTGGCCTCACTCGGGGGCGTTCTTAAATCGTTCATACCCACCATGACCATTGTTGGCGTCTCTATATTGCCAACGAGAGAAAGCGGAGAAAATTTCCAATATCCTTCGAAATTTTCCCAGGGTTGCCCTGGGTAACGAGAGTTTGCATAACCGAAATAATTATCGGCCACTAGGGTTTTACTTATCCAGTTCATTACAGGCTTTGCAACCACCGCGGCTTCAAAACGGTTGTTTTTCCCTATCATCCAAGCAGACATAATACCACCAGCGCTGCCGCCCGTAACAAATAATCGATCCTCATGTGCTATCCCCATTTTTATGCAATGGTCGACACCATTCATGGTATCGTCATAGTCTTGACCAGGGTAATTATTGAACAAAAGGTTGCCAAATTCTTCCCCATAACTTGTGCTTCCACGTGCATTGGGGTAAAAAACTATATAGCCCTCAGAGGCATAGAGCTGCATTTCAATCGAAAAGCGATCACCATAATTTAGAATAGGGCCTCCATGATTTTCGACCATAAATGGGTATTTTTTGGTAGCATCATAATTCGGTGGATATACCACCCAACCTTGTATATCGCGACCATCGAAAGACGATTTATACCAAACTTCTTCTACCCTGCCCAAGGTCTTGTAATCGAACAAGGCTTTGTTGAGTTTCGTAATCTTTCTTGGTGTTTTTTGCTTTGCTTTTAAGATAGCCAACTCTGCGGGATAATCTGGCCGTGAATGTGTATACGCAATTGTTCCATTTTTTGATATGCTATATGAGCCGCTCGCATAAGGTCGTCCTAAGGTAGTTCCGCCTCTATTATCCGCCAGTTTGGTTACTTTTCCGGAAAGAGAAACATGCCCTATTTTTCCGTTGCCTTTATCATCGTAATTAAAATAAAGTCCTTCACTGTTACTATGCCATTTTATGTCTGAAATAGAGCGGTCCAAGGCTTTAGAAATTACCTTTTTATCGCTACCATCCATATTCATAATATGGACCTCACGTATTTGATACGCTTGCATTTTATCTTCATAACCTAGATAAGCAATGTATTTTCCGTCTGGTGAAACTTTGGGTTCATGATCTGGCCCGTTTCTATCGGTCAACGCCTTGATATTGCCATTATTCAAATTGACCGAATAAATCTCACTATTTCTAAAACGGTACTCCCAATCTTCTACCCTATTTGCCGAAAAATAAATCGCAGTGGCATCTTTTGACCATGAAAGTGTGCCGCTATGATGCCAATCTCCTGAAGTAATCTGCCTTGGGGCACCACCATTGGCAGGTATCGTAAAGATATGGTTAAATCCGGGTTTTATATAACCGCGGCCATCTGCTTCATGATACACCCTATCTGTAATTCTTGGTGCTTCTGCCCATTTTGCCCCTTTTGGCTTTCTGGGTATTTTTGCCAGTACAGGTGCCGATTGTGGCACGTTCATTGAAAATGCCAACTGCTCTCCATCGGGTGACCAGGTTAAAGAACTGGGTGAAAAAGGCAATTGCGAAATCTTTGCGATTTTACCAGAAGTTACCCAATAGACGTAAATTTCTGAACCTTCGTCCGTACTGCTGCTAAACGCAATTCTATCTCCCGACGGTGACCACGAAGGGCTACTTTCTGAAACCTCTCTCGAAGTAAGTTTTTGGTGCTGGGTACCGTCAGTCTTAATCATCCAAAGATTACCCCAGGCTCTGTCTTTCATAACATCAAAACCCATTCGACGATACACTACCCAATCACCATTAGGTGAAATTTGGGGGTCAGACACATATTGCAGATCAAAGACATCTAAATACGAAAAATTCGTTTTTTGCCCTTGGGTCAATTGCATTGAAAGGCCTAATAAAAAAAGCATTAGAAATCTGCGCATTGGTCTATTTTTTTTGAAGTATTTAAAGGTAGCCGAAAGTGCCGTTTTTACCAAAATACATAACTATGATTTAATTCTTGTTAATTTTACCAAATGGTCAGAAACATCCAACTACGGGTCAGTTTAAAAGAAGAAGGGCAGCCAAATGGGTTAAAAGCTAAAACCGCTAAGTATTTGGGCGTTTCTGAAGATGCCATTCAAATTAAAATAGGGCGAAAATCCATTGATGCGCGTAAACCCTCCATTTATTTTAATTACAAGCTAGAAGTCTACATTAATGAACCCCTGCCAACTTCTAAAAGTTATTCTTTTGGGTATAAAGACGTGACCGATGCAAAACCTATACATATCATCGGTTTTGGCCCAGCTGGCATGTGGGCCGCGTTACGCTGTTTAGAACTAGGCTATAAACCCATCGTTTTAGAGCGAGGAAAAGATGTTAGAGAACGACGCCGCGACCTTAAAGCCATTAACCAAGACCACGTGGTAAATGCCGATAGCAACTACTGTTTCGGTGAAGGCGGTGCCGGTACCTATTCTGATGGAAAATTATATACCAGAAGTCTCAAAAGAGGTGATGTTCGCCGTGTTTTTGAGAGTTTGGTTTTTCATGGTGCAACCGAAGAAATTTTGATAGATGCCCACCCCCACATCGGCACCAACAAGCTGCCCAAAATTGTACAGAATATTAGAGAGACCATTATAAAATGCGGTGGTGAAGTGCACTTTAATACCAAAGTGACCGATTTTAACCTAAGTGCCAACACCATCAACTCCATTGTTATAAACAATGAGAAAGAACTAGAAACGCAACGTGTTATTTTAGCAACGGGGCATTCTGCCCGCGATATTTTTGAGTTACTGCATAAAAAAAATATTGCCCTAAAAGCCAAATCTTTTGCCATGGGCGTTCGCGTTGAGCATCCGCAACATATTATAGATTCTATTCAGTACCATTGCCATGGGGAACGCAACGAACTTTTACCAGCAGCAGCTTACAGTTTGGTTCAGCAGGTCAATAACCGTGGAGTATACTCTTTTTGTATGTGCCCGGGTGGGTTTATAGTCCCGGCAGCAACATCCGGTGGGGAGGTCGTGGTAAATGGAATGTCACCTTCGAAGCGAAATAACCTTTATGCCAATTCGGGCATCGTGGTCGAAATTAACGTTGATGAAGATTTGTCCACTTATGAAAAATATGGCGTTTTAAAAGGCCTGGAATATCAAAAAAACTTAGAACGGTTGGCATTTACCGCAGGGGGAAGGTCGCAAACAGCACCTGCACAAAGACTTACCGATTTTGTGGAAGGGAAAACTTCGCAAGATTTGAACCCCACTTCATACCAACCGGGCTTAAATTCTGCTCCTTTGCATTCTTTATTTCCTAAACTAATAGGAACTCGCTTACGAAAAGGCTTTGCGCAATTTGGTAAAAAAATGAAAGGCTATTACACAGAAGAGGCAAACATCGTAGGAGTCGAATCTAGAACCTCATCGCCCATCACCATACCTAGAAATGAAAAATTGGAACATCCGGAAATCAAAGGGCTCTTTCCATGTGGCGAAGGTGGTGGCTATGCCGGAGGAATAGTATCGGCAGCTATGGACGGGGAACGCTGTGCCGAGGCTGCAAT
>CAYGUZ010000256.1:0-3696 GCA_964353215.1 uncultured Flavobacteriaceae bacterium | reverse complement strand
GGCCAGTTCTTTCATTTTGGCCCTTGCTTCTACCGCAGGGCTCCCAAAATAGGTTTTGCCCCCTTCAAGAGAATTGGCAACACCTGATTGGGCATATACCACGGCGCTTTTACCAATAGTAATTCCGCTTATCACACCAACTTGACCCCACAAGGTAACTTCATCTTCTACCACCACACAACCAGCAATACCGGTATGTGAAGCGATTAGGCATTTTTTGCCTATCACCGTATCATGTCCGATTTGTATTTGATTGTCAAGTTTACTGCCTTCACCTATTGTTGTATCACCTGTGACCCCTCTATCTATAGTACAACTAGAACCAATATCTACATTGTTTTCAACAACGACTTTACCCCCAGAGACCAATTTATCAAAACCTTCTGGTCGTTTTTTGTAGTAAAAAGCATCAGCCCCTAAAATAGTTCCGGCGTGAATGGTTACATTGTCACCAATAATACAGTCATCATAAATAGCGACATTAGAATGTATCAAGCAGTTCTTACCAATTTTCACATTATTTCCAATAAAGGAATTTGGTTGAATTATAGTATTCTCACCAATTGTTGCTGTTTCAGAAATTGATGTATTTGATGCTCTAAAGGGCCTAAAATGCCTAGTTAATATATTAAAATCTCTAAACGGATCATCAGAAATTAAAAGAGCCTTCCCTTTCGGACAATCAACCACCTTGTTTATTAAAACAATAGTAGCAGCCGAATTTAGAGCTTTGTCGTAGTATTTGGGATGGTCTACAAAAACAATGTCCCCTGGTTCGACCACATGAATCTCATTCATCCCTAAAACCTTGAAATCTGAAGCCCCAACAAACTCAGCATCTATTAAACTTGCAATTTCTTTTAAGGTATACGGTTTTGGAAACTTCATTCAGATTTATTCTTTTACCCGCTCTAAATAAGCTCCTTTTTCGGTGTCAATCTTAATTTTATCACCTTCGTTTATGAAAAGTGGCACATTAATTCGTGCTCCTGTTTCTACCACGGCTGGTTTGGTGGCATTTGTGGCCGTATTTCCTTTTACACCAGGTTCTGATTGGGTTACCTCTAAAATAACACTTGCAGGCATTTCTACAGAAAGTGGCATGCTATCTTCGGTATTGAACAAAACTTTGACCACTTCCCCTTCTTTCAATAAATCAGGTGCATCTAAAGTTTCTCTTTGAAGCGTTATTTGATTATAATCATCTGTATTCATGAAATGATAGGTATCTCCTTCAGGATACAAATATTGGTAGGATCGCGTTTCAACACGAACATCATCGATTTTATGCCCTGCCGAAAAGGTATTATCGATAACCTTACCGGTCGTAACACTTTTTAGCTTTGTTCGTACAAAAGCTGGTCCTTTACCCGGCTTCACATGTAAAAATTCAATAATTTTAAAAATATCATGGTTGTATTTGATACACAACCCTTTTCTAATATCTGATGTACTTGCCATAATTAATTGGTGCTAAAATATCCTTTCATGATTCCACGTTGGGAATCTTTTATAAATTGTAGTATCTCGTCCCGTTCTGGTGTCGCTTCCATTTCGGCCTCGATAATTTCGGCCGCTTGGGAATTGTTGTAATTTTTTTGATAGAGTATTCTATAAATATTCTGAATTTCTCTAATCTTGTCTGATTCAAATCCCCTTCTTCGTAATCCAACTGAGTTTATACCAACATACGAGAGCGGTTCACGTGCGGCCTTAACAAAGGGAGGAACATCTTTTCTGACCAAAGAACCTCCTGTAACAAAAGCGTGCTTGCCTATCGATACAAATTGATGTACCGCGACCATACCCGCCAAAACAACGTTCTGACCAATGGTTACATGCCCGGCCAATGTAGAATCGTTACTGAAAATGCAACCATCACCGACAAAGCAATCATGAGCAACATGACAATACGCCATAATCAAACAGTTTTTGCCAATTACTGTTTTCATACGGTCTGCAGTACCTTTATTTATGGTGGCACATTCTCGTATTGTAGTATTATTACCTATTTCTACCGTGGTTTCTTCTCCTTGATATTTAAGGTCCTGTGGCGGTGCAGAAATTACGGCTCCTGGAAAAATATTACAATTCTTACCAATTCTAGCACCTTCCATAATGGTAACATTTGAACCGATCCAGGTTCCTTCGCCAATAGTGACATTATTGTGTATGGTAGTAAAGGGCTCTATCACTACATTCTTCGCAATTTTTGCCCCAGGATGCACATAAGCAAGTGGCTGATTCATATTATTCGCCTTTTGTTTTAACTATTTGCGCCATAAGCTCGGCTTCCGATACCAATTTTCCATTTGCATATGCATATGCCTGCATATGGCAGATACCCCTTCTAATTGGGGAAATTAAGTCGCATTTAAAAATTAGGGTATCGCCAGGCACTACTTGCTGCTTAAATTTTACATTGTCAATCTTCATGAAGAAGGTAAGGTAATTCTCAGGATCTGGCACCGTACTTAGTACCAAAATACCACCGGTCTGAGCCATTGCTTCAACTTGTAAAACACCGGGCATTACTGGCGCACCAGGAAAATGACCAACGAAGAAAGGTTCGTTCATGGTTACATTCTTTACGCCTACCACATGTGTATCGGACAACTCCAGTATCTTATCGACCAATAAAAATGGAGGGCGATGCGGAAGCATATCCATAATTTGATTGACATCCATTAAGGGGGTCTGATTCAAATCATAACTGGGGACCTTATTTCTTCTTTCTATCTTAATAATTTTGGCCAGTTTTTTTGCAAACTGCGTGTTTACATAATGTCCGGGTTTATTGGCTATCACCTTGCCGCGAATACGGGTTCCGGTCAATGCCAAATCTCCAATTACATCTAATAATTTATGACGAGCGGCCTCATTGGGCTGATGTAAGGTAAGGTTGTCTAAAATTCCATTGGGCTTAACGGAAAGCTTCTTTTTATTGAAGGCCTTTTCTAGTTTTTTCATGGTGGACTCAGAAATTTCTTTATCCACGTAAACAATGGCATTGTTTAAATCACCACCTTTTATAAGTCCGTGTTCTAACAACATTTCAAGTTCATGTAAAAAACTAAAGGTCCTAGCATTGGATATTTCATCCTTAAAATCGGAAATTCTCTCTAAAGTTGCATTTTGGGTGCCTAACACTTTAGTCCCAAAATCAACCATTGTAGTTACCTGGTATTCTTCGGAAGGAATGATAGTAATTTCACTACCCGTGGCTTCATCTTTATAGGAGATCACATCTTTTACAATGTACTCATCGCGCTCTTGTTCTTGATCTACGATTCCAGCCTCTTCGATAGCCTCCACAAAAAATTTGGAAGAACCATCCATAATCGGCGGTTCAGGCGCATCAAGCTCAATCAGTACATTGTCCACATCAAGACCGACCAGCGCCGCAAGAACGTGCTCTGAAGTCTGTATTTTTACGCCATTCTTTTCCAAATTGGTGCCACGCTGCGTATTTATGACATAATTGGCATCAGCTTCAATAATAGGTTCTCCTTCTAAATCAACACGCTTAAAAGCATAACCGTGATTTTCTTGTGCAGGCACAAACTTCATGGTGACGTTTTCACCCGTATGTAGCCCAACACCTTTTAATATAACTTCTTTGGCAATTGTACGTTGCTTCACATCAATCGTTTTTATTGTCAATTTTCTTTTCTAAATTATGTATTTGATTAACCA
>CAYGUZ010000255.1:0-3703 GCA_964353215.1 uncultured Flavobacteriaceae bacterium | reverse complement strand
GTTATCACATCCAAGCGGATAATCTGGCTGGTTTAAAACTAGGTCGTGATGTAGGACATGAAGGTTGGAAGTTCTAAAAAAAACATATTGGAGAAGAATAAAAAAGCATCCTAATTTTCATTAGGATGCTCTCTTTTTTCACAGAAATATTGAGCTATTATTTTAAATCAAAACGATCTAGATTCATCACTTTTGTCCAAGCAACGACAAAATCGGTTACAAACTTTTTGTTTGCGTCATCTGCTCCATAAACCTCAGCTACAGCTCGCAGTTCTGTGTTGGAGCCAAAAATTAAATCTGCTCTCGTTGCTGTCCACGCAATCTTTCCTGTTCTTCTGTCTTTTCCTTCGAAAAGGGTTTGACTATCATTGGAAGCTTCCCAAATATAGGTCATATCCAATAGATTTTTAAAGAAATCATTGGTCAAACTCCCAACATTATTGGTAAAAACACCATGTTGGGAACCATCATAATTTGCTCCCAAAACACGCATACCACCTACCAAAACAGTCATTTCTGGTATAGAGAGCGTCATTAAGTTTGCCCTCTCCACTAGTAATTCTTCTGCTTTAATATCTACATTGGCATTTACATAATTTCTAAAGCCGTCGCCCAATGGCTTTAAATAATTAAATTGCTCGATATCTGTTTGCTCTTGAGTTGCGTCTCCCCTGCCTTGCTCAAAAGGCACGACAATATTGTGGCCTGCATTTCTAGCAGCTTCTTCAACACCAGCGGTACCTGCCAACACAATTAGGTCTGCCATAGAAATAGTGCCGCTAAACTCTTTTTGTATACCTTGCAATACGTTCAATACTTTATTTAGTTCTTCTGGATTGTTGACCTTCCAGCCACGCTGCGGCTCTAACCTCAGGCGGCCGCCATTTGCCCCACCACGCATATCTGAACCTCTATAGGTTGAAGCGGATGCCCAAGCTGTTCTCACCATCTCTGAAACCGTTAAACCAGAGGCCAAGATCATTTTCTTTAAAGAATCGATATCTGCATTACTTAAGGAATAGTCGACTTTAGGAATTGGGTCTTGCCAAACCAACTCTTCACTAGGAACCTCTGGCCCTAAGTAACGATCAATAGGCCCCATATCTCTGTGCGTTAGTTTGTACCAAGCGCGCGCGAAAGCATCTTCGAAAGCGGCGTGATCTTCATGAAAACGTTTAGAGATTTTTAAATATTCTGGATCGGTCTTTAAAGCGATATCCGCTGTGGTCATCATTAAAGCCTGTTTTCCATTCGGGTCTCCTGCTTTTGGAGCCATTTTTGCCTTCGATTCAGCCGTCGGAGTCCATTGGTGTGCACCAGCCGGACTTTTTGTTAATTCCCAATCGTAGTTTAATAAAACGTCAAAATAATCGGCGTCCCACTGTGTTGGATTTGGGGTCCAAGCACCCTCGATTCCACTGGTAATAGTATCGTCTAAGACACCGCTCTTAAACGTATTTTTCCAACCAGTACTCATTTGTTCTATAGATGCACCATGTGGTTCTGCACCTACATATTTGTTTGGGTCAGCTGCTCCATGCGCTTTACCAAATGTATGCCCTCCAGCGACCAATGCTACTGTTTCTTCATCGTTCATTGCCATACGTCCAAAGGTTTCACGAACGTCACGAGCCGAACCCATTGGATCAGGGTTTCCATCCGGACCTTCAGGGTTTACATATATCCAACCCATCATTACAGCAGCAAGAGGGTCTTCTAAATCACGATCTTTATAGTTATCGCTATTGCCATAACGTGCCTCGTTAGCCCCCCATTCCGTTTCGCTGCCCCAATACACATCTTGCTCAGGCTCCCAGATATCTTCACGGCCTCCTGCAAAACCAAAAGTTTTAAAGCCCATAGATTCCAAAGCACAGTTACCAGCCAAAATCATTAAATCGGCCCAAGAAATCTTTCTGCCATATTTCTTTTTGATGGGCCATAATAACAATCTGGCTTTATCTAGATTTCCGTTATCTGGCCAACTATTTATCGGAGCAAAGCGTTGGTTACCTGTGCCGGCACCTCCACGACCGTCACCTACTCTGTAGGTTCCTGCACTATGCCAAGCCATACGGATCATAAACCCTCCATAATGGCCATAATCAGCCGGCCACCAATCTTGCGAGTTCGTCATTAAATCAATGACATCTTGTTTAAGTTCATCGTAGTTGATGCTATTGAACTCAGCTGCATAATCAAAGTCTTCACCCATTGGATTAGATTTTGTTGCATGCTGCCTTAGAATATTCAATTTCAATTCGTTTGGCCACCAGTCTCTGTTTTTTACACCACCGCCACCAGTGGTATTTTGTTTGCCACTTAAAAATGGACACTGGCCCGGGTCACCGTTTCCGTTATGCATATCGCTCATAATATGTTGATTTTTTGTATAAAATTTAATTACCCTAAAAGTAATGCTCTTAAATTAAACTCGAAACAGCAATATATTTTTTTGCGTTATGTGGCTATTAAGAATGATTATGATAGGGTTAAAAGAACTGCTTTTGGCAATCTCGATCCTTCTCAAACCTTTCAACCAATCTTATACAATTTCGTCGAAATAACTCCTTCTGCATTACTCAAAAAAACGGAGGATAGTAGCTTCTCATTTTTTATCTTTAAAGTAAATGGTGGTTTCAGTAAATCAACCCCACTTCCTTTTTTTAATCGAATACCTTGTCCGGAAATGATATCCTTATTGGGTTCAAAACTACCATTGGGTAGGTGCTCCGTTACTATTACATATTTAAAGTTTATCAGTTTAGTACTTATTTTTTTGATTTCATCATTGGATAAATGTTGAAGTACCTGCCTTAAAATAGCACAATCTGCACTTGGTAAATTATCGCTTGCGATATTTAGACATTTAAACTCTAAATTTTCTTCTTGAAAGTGGCCGCTATTATAACTTATAAGTTCAGAAACAATGTCTATGGCAATATATTTTTTGGTGTGCTTGACCAAATTTTTACCGATATTAAAGTCCCCACAGCCTAAATCACATACCGTTATTGGTTCTTTAAAAGAAGTTAAAAATGATGTTACAGCTTTTATATAAGGACACACAATGTCTGGATGATGAGAACCTGACCCTGAATAATACTTAGAGTTGCCCTCACCCCAAAGTCGCTTCTCGTATATCTGTGCCATGACATCCTTGGTAGGCCAAGGCTGCTTTGTTTTTTTTGAAGAAATTTTTAAATCCTCTTGAGCCATTCCCGCATATCCACTTCCTTGGCAACTATGCTTTTTACTTCTGAGAGTTTAACACGTTGCTGCTCCATGGTATCTCGATGACGAATGGTAACGGTTTCATCTTCCAGAGTTTGGTGGTCCACAGTAATGCAAAAGGGTGTTCCATTGGCATCTTGCCTGCGGTAACGACGGCCCACGGCATCCTTTTCATCATAGGCCACATTAAAGTCCCACTTTAGCTCATCAATTAATTTTTTGGCCACCTCAGGCAAACCATCACGCTTTAAAAGTGGCAGAATAGCTGCTTTGGTCGGTGCCAAAACCGCTGGCAATTTTAAAACTGTTCTTGTGGTATTGTTTTCTAGTTCTTCTTCTTGCAAAGAATTACTAAAAACAGCTAAAAACATTCTATCTAGACCAATAGAAGTTTCCAATACGTAAGGCACATAACTTTTATTTTCTTCGGGGTCAAAATACTGTAACTTTTTACCCGAGTGTTTTTCAT
>CAYGUZ010000254.1:0-3704 GCA_964353215.1 uncultured Flavobacteriaceae bacterium | reverse complement strand
CCCTTAAAAAATAAAGCCTTCTTTTAGAAGGCTTTATTCGTTTTTGAAAGGTTTTCTTATTTAGAGGCCTT
Organism: uncultured Flavobacteriaceae bacterium; assembly: GCA_964353215.1. Taxonomy (GTDB): domain Bacteria; phylum Bacteroidota; class Bacteroidia; order Flavobacteriales; family Flavobacteriaceae; genus Croceitalea. Next base: position 3,633 of record CAYGUZ010000254.1, on the reverse strand, counting down.
ATCAACTTCAGGTTTTTTGTCTCTATTTGCAATTTCCCAAGCGGTATGAAATACTAGTCTCGTCCTATTTTCTAATAGGTCGTAGTTTATTTTATCGGGGGTATCTCCTGGTTTATGATAATCGGCATGTGTACCGTTAAAATAGAATATTATCGGAATATTGTTTTTGGCAAAATTATAATGATCGCTTCGGTAGTAGAATCTGTTAGGGTCATTTTCATCATTGTAGGTATAATCTAACTCGATATTGGCATATTTGGAGTTGATTTCTTCAGAAAGCTCATGAAGTTCGGTACTAAGTCTATCGGAACCGATCAAGTAAACGTAATTTCTATTGCCTTCTCTTTTCGGATCGATACGACCAATCATATCAATATTTAAATTAGCTACGGTTTGTGAAAGAGGAAAAATGGGGTCATAATCCGTATAATATTTTGAACCCAAAAGCCCTTTTTCTTCTCCTGTTACGTGAAGAAAAACAACCGATCTCTTGGGTCTATTACCTTCTGTCGCAGCTTTTTTAAAGGCTTCTGCAATTTCTAAAAGTGCTACACTACCAGAACCATCATCATCTGCCCCATTATTTATTTGTCCGTCCGCGGTTACCCCAATATGGTCTAAATGAGATGATATGATAAGATACTCGTTAGGCTTTTCAGAACCCTTGATAATCGCGACAACATTTTCCGAGTCAATTTTATCGTTTGCGTTTTGCAATTCCATTTTCAAGTCTACGGGTAACTTTGCGGGCTTGTCATCGCTATTGATATCATTTTTCAATGCAGATGCTGCTTTCTCATTTAGAAGTACCACAAAATTTTCTAATGCATCTGAGGCAATTCCCATTCTACCAGCGTCATTAGTTTTCATATAATCAAAATAGCGCTTAAAACGGCTAAAATTTTGACCATCATAGTAAAGTGCCCCAATGGCTCCTTTAGAAAATGCAAGGGAAGATTTTTTACCCATTGCTTCTGACATATCGCTCCAAACCGATTTTTCATCAGAACCTGAAAGTAAATAAGTGCCATCTTCGTTCATTGGTTCGCCAGATTTTATTAAAAGAACCTTGCCCGTAACGTCCAAATCTTTATAATCTGAGTACTTTTCTTCTTCAACCCCATAGCCGACATAAACTATTTCTTGAAGATCACCTTGTGCCGAAGTGAATGTTAAAACGTCTTCGCCCAGCTCATAGATATTTCCATTTATTTTAATACTGCCTTTAGGAAGTTTTCCAATTTCTAAGGGTACTTTTTGAAAATAATCGCCATTGCTTTGCGCTGCTGGAATACCTAGTGTTTCATAGTGTTTCTTTAAATAGGCAATCGCCTTTTTCTGTCCAGGTTTTCCAGTTTCTCGACCTTCAAATTCATCAGACGCATATGTATATAAATGCTCTTTCAATTCATCTTCGGTAATGGTTGCTGCATATGCCACAGGATCTGCTTGCTGCACCGTTACGGCATTCTCTTTGGTAGAAATAGTTTTTTGAGAAGAGTTACAAGAAGCCATTATTAGCGATACGAATAGAAGTATATTTTTCATTTTTATAAAAATTATAATTCGTCAAAAATAGGTAAAGAAGATATTTAATTTAAGTTTTTAAGACAGTATCATTCTTTTTTGATATTGTGTTGGACTTAACCCTATTATTGATTTAAAGTGTTTGTTAAAGTTTGAGATAGTGTTGAATCCAGATTCCTGGGCTATTTCATTGATTTGAGAATCCGTATTTTCCAATAATAATTGACATGAGTGTGCTACTCTAACTTCTGTAATAAAAGTAAAAAATGATTTATTGCTACGCTGCTTAAAAAATCTGCAAAACGCATTAGGACTCATATGTACCATATTAGCGACGGTCTTTAGCTTTATATCATCTTGAAAATTATTAATTACGTAATCAAAAATCAGCTGAAGTCTTTCGCCTTGATGATCGGACAGTACTTTCTTATAAACGTTACTATTTAATAGCTTTACCGATTCTTCCGAAAGGTTTTTTATAATACTTAAAAGCGAAATAAATAATTGAAATCTATTTGCTCTATGCAATTGAAGAAATAGATTCTCCCAATAATTATTGTCATGGGTGCTGAGCGATATCCCATATTTTATGTTATAAAAGAATGACTTGGTTACTTGCATTTCTGGAATGTCAAAAAAGTTTTCTCCAAAAGAATTATGAGAGAAAAATAAAGATATCATATGCGATTTAAGAGGGCTCTTTTTGCTTTGGAAAAGATGTGGAATATTGCTGCCAATGCCAATAACATCTCCAGCTTTGTAGGCATGGATATTATTTCCCACAATAAGTTTGCCTTCTCCACTAAAAATATAGCTTATTTGAATCTCTTGATGGTGGTGTAGTTTATCAAAAAAAGTATATACTATATCTTCTTGTAAAACAATATTCTCTTGAGGTTTCTTCGTAATCTTAAAGGGATAGGTTTTCACTTTTTCTGTAAATTAACTCTAATATGAGTTTATAAATTAAATATAGGGTAAAATAGTGGTAAAATGTGCTAATAATAGAAAAAGAAAGCATGTTGACATCTTGTATTTTTACAAAAAAATATGATGGAACAAATAGAATGGAAAGGTGTTATGCCCGCGGTGACTACCAAATTCACGGATGATGATACCTTGGATTTAGATATGTTCGCCGTAAACATAAAGGCGCAAATTGATGCAGGTGTTCATGGACTTGTACTTGGCGGAACCTTGGGTGAAGCAAGTACACTGACCGATGACGAAAAACGTGTTTTAATTGAAACAACTGTAGGTTTAGCAGATGGAAGGTTGCCTGTAATTATAAATATAGCGGAACAATCTACGAAAGATGCTATTAAAGCAGCTGAAAATGCCAATAAATATGGAGCCGATGGTCTAATGATGCTGCCTCCAATGCGATACAAATCGACTGATTACGAAACTGTAACCTATTTTGAAACGGTAGCTAAAAACACCGATTTACCAATTATGATTTACAATAACCCAGTAGATTATAAAATTGAGGTAACCTTAGATATGTTAGATCAACTTTTAAAGCTTGACAATATTCAAGCGGTTAAAGAATCTACTCGAGATGTTTCTAACGTCACACGGATCAAAAATAGGTTCGAAAATCGTTTGAAAATTCTTTGTGGGGTAGATACTTTGGCCTTAGAAAGTATTCTAATGGGAGCTGATGGCTGGGTTGCAGGTTTGGTTTGCGCGTTTCCAAGAGAAACGGTAGCTATTTATGAACTTGCTAAAGCAGGAAGGATAGATGAGGCGATACGTATTTATCGTTGGTTTTTACCTTTGTTAGAGTTAGATATTAATCCGCAATTAGTTCAAAATATTAAACTAGCCGAAGTAGCTACCGGTATTGGAACAGAGAATGTAAGGGCACCAAGACTTCCTTTACAAGGACCTGAAAGGGAGCGCGTACTGGAAATCATTGAACAAGGAGTTAAAACTAGACCTGACCTACCAGATTACAAATCATTATGATTACAGGAAAAAATTATATAGGAAATAAGCTATCAAGAACAGGAAGCAAAACGAACACCACATTCAACCCACAAGCGAATTCCCAAAACGAGTCGCACTATTATGAACCCTCAGAAGCAGAAGAAAACCAAACCA
>CAYGUZ010000253.1:0-3725 GCA_964353215.1 uncultured Flavobacteriaceae bacterium | reverse complement strand
GTGCTTATGCCTAAGAATAAGAATATCTGATACAGGTTTTTCATAAAACTAACCGGTGCTATTGTTCTCTGCATGTTTACGCTCCAACTCTGCCTGAAACTCTTCCATAACCGGTTTTACGGTACTCTCGGGTAAATCGGCAATTTTGATGTACATCAACCCATCAACAGAATTATTGAACAACGGATCTACGTTAAAAGCGACCACTTTCGCATTTTGCTTTATATACTTTTTAATCAGCACCGGGAGGCGCAGACTGCCCGGTTCAACTTCTTCGATCAAACGGTCAAACTTATTAAGGTCGGCCTGGGTTTCCTCAAACACAAATTCTTTGTCGGCATCTTTGAGCTTTACTTTAAATTCTTTTTTCGGATGAATATATTGGGCCACGTAGGGATCCCAATAGTTCGATTTCATAAACTCGATCATCAAAGACTTTGAGAAATTTGAAAACTGATTGCTAATACTTACCCCGCCTATTAAATATTTATGTTCTGGGTAGCGCAAGGTGGTATGCACAATACCCTTCCATAACAAAAACAACGGCATTGGCTTTTGCTGGTACGCTTTTACGATATAGGCCCTACCCATCTCAATCGATTTTGACATCATTCTAAAGAGTTCTGGCTCAAACCGAAACAGATCTTGCAAATAAAAACCGTCGATACCATGTGCTTTGAAAATTTGTGCCCCAAGCCCCATACGATAGGCACCCACAATCGCCTTGTCTTGATCATCCCAAAGAAAAAGGTGGTGGTAATATGAATCGAACTTATCTAAATCTATGGCATTGTTAGTGCCCTCACCTATCGCTCTAAAAGTAACTTCGCGTTGCCTACCTATTTCTTTTAAAATAAAGGGCATATCTTGTTCTTGAGCCAAGAAAACCTCGTAATTCTTACTTTGCAGCAAACGGCATTCTTTCTCGCGAAGCTTTTCAATTTCACCTTGAATAACTTCCGTACGAACTGCGGAAGCTATCTTTTTGGGCGCTTTCGGAATTTTTAATGTTGTTGGCACTTTATCCAGCAAGCGTTCCTTTTCAAAGGCATTGGCCAACAAATAGGTTTTTTTACGGAGCAATTCTGTAAAGCCTTCCAAGGTTTCTTCCTCTTTCTGCATTTTTACGGAAATAGGCTGCCCTATTCTAACTTTTATAGGTCTTCTGCGCTGTGTGGTAACTTCAGATGGTAGTTTAGCAGTTCTAAAGACATCACTTATCTTAGAAAGGCGGTAAAACAAACGACTATTCTTTGCATGAAAATAAATAGGTACCACAGGCACCTCAGCTTTTCGTATTAATTTGATCGCAGCCTCTTCCCAGGGCTTATCAACTACCAATTTACCATCGCGATAGGTAGACACCTCGCCTGCCGGAAAAATACCTAGAGGCCTACCTTCACGAAGATGCATCAAGGCATTTTTAAACCCGGCAATACTACTCTTTGCATCTTTATGGTTTTCAAAAGGATTTACCGGTAATATAAACTGTTTCATAGGTTCTATTCTATTCAACAAAAAGTTGGCGATAATCTTAAAGTCAGCTCTTTGCTTGAGCATTAATTGTAGTAATAGAACACCATCGATGCCCCCTAGCGGATGGTTTGATATTGTAATGAAAGATCCGTCTTTAGGTAACCTTTTGAAATCTTCTTCAGGTATCTCAAAATCGATTTCGTAGTGGTCAAGAATGGCATCTAAAAAAGCTGGGCCCTCAATATGTTTATTGTTATCGTAAAATCTGTTTATCGAGGTAATCTTTGTTGCCGCCATAAGTAGCCAGCCCACAAAAGTTCCAAAAACACCATACTTGTCTAGGTTTATGACTTTTGCAACTTCTTTAGCAGATACCAACCCCATGAATACAAAATTTAGGTAATGGTAAATATAGGAAAATACAGGAATCGCAAGCGAATTGCTTCGTTATTTTACAACCAACTGAATGGTTTCTTTGCCCCGTTGCTCTACCAAAACCGTATACCCATTTAAGATTTTTTCAACCGAGTTTTCGTCAAAATGACGAATGGTATAGAGCGCTACGCCTTCTTGGCAGCTTACCTTAAATTTTTTTTGTAATACCGAAAGTATCTCTTTTAGACCACCAAACTTATTATCAAGACACACCGAAAAACTAATGGCAGAATTTTGAATAAGATCCACTTTTAGTCTGTAATCGTGAAATAATTTGAATATTTCGCTCATGTTTTCTTCAACTATAAAAGAAAAATCCAACGAAGATAGTTTAAGCAATACCTGATTCTTCTTTACAATAAAGCAGGGTACTTCGGGTGAGATTTTTGTCCCCTTGCCAACAGTAGTTCCAGGTTCTTTTGGGTTCACAAACGATTTGACGTGCAGCGGAATCTCTCTACCCTGAAGTGGCTGCAATGTTTTTGGGTGTATTACCGATGCTCCATAAAAAGCAAGTTCAATAGCCTCTCGATATGATATTTCATTAAGTAATTGTGTTTCATCAAAGTGTCGAGGATCGGCATTTAGAACACCAGGCACATCTTTCCAAATGGTAACAGATTCGGCCTTTAAACAATAGGCCAAAATAGCAGCGGTATAATCAGAGCCTTCACGGCCCAGGGTAGTTGTGAAATTGTTTTCGTCACTCCCTAAAAAACCTTGCGTAATATTTAATTTATTCTTGTTTACCGCAGTGGTCACTTCTTTTTGGGTTCGATCCCAATTTACTTGTGCATCGCGATAGCTATTGTCGGTTTTTATCAAGTCACGTACATCTAACCATTGATTAGCAAGGCCCACTTGATTTAAATAGGCACTTACAATTGTGGTAGAAAGCAATTCGCCGTAGCCCACAACTTGATCATACACAAAAGCATATTTAGGTGATTTGTTCCACATTAAAAAGCCCCTAAATTCTTCAATAAGAGCGTTTACTGTATTATGGATTTCATGATTCTCTATTTCAAAAAGGTCATTGATTATTTTCTTGTGACCATCCCTAACCTCATCTATGGCTTCTTCTAAGCCACCTTTACCGTTAAAGTAGGCGTTTACCACTTTTTCCATGGCATTGGTAGTCTTGCCCATAGCTGAGATTACCAAAAGTGTATCTTGGTGGCCAACTTCTTTTAAGACCTTTACGACATTCTTAACGCTATCGGCATCTTTTACAGAAGCCCCTCCAAACTTAAAAATCCTCATATATTATCTATAAATCTTTGCATTCCTTCTTCGTCTAACTGCACCACGTCCCAATCACGCATAACATTTGCGCCTTTACTTTCATAAAATTTTATGGCAGGTTCGTTCCAATCTAAAACCTCCCAGCTAATTCTTTTAACACCTAGCTTATTACCATATTTTACTACAGCCTCTAATAAAGCCGTACCCAGACCACTACCCCGCATTTTTTCGGTAACTATTAAATCTTCTAAATGTATCACGGGACCTTTCCAAGTCGAATACCTTGGATAGACCAGAGCAATACCTGCTAGCTCGTTATCGGTCTCTGCAACAAAACAATGGAACAAGGGCTTGTCTCCAAATCCATCACGTTGTAAATCGTCACTTGTCACTTCAACTGCATGCGCTTCATGCTCAAATTTGGCCAACTCATTGATCAGCTCCATCACCTGTGGCATGTCTTCTTTTACCGAATCTCTGATCGTAAATTTCATAGTTGTTACAAATAAAACAATTAGTTATAATACAAAACAACAATAGTGTAACGAAATCGTTGTAGTATCACAAAA
>CAYGUZ010000252.1:346-3725 GCA_964353215.1 uncultured Flavobacteriaceae bacterium | reverse complement strand
GCAACTTGTAAAAACCCGCTTGCTTTATTCAATTCTCCTATTGCGGTCGGTTCTCATTTCTCTAACCTTAAAAAATTTCCGATTTTATTGTAATATTTGGCCTTTCCCAAATGATCGTTATCTGCGATCGTAGGGCCAACGGTTTGAACATATTTATTCATTGCCCGTCTGTAAAGCCCCATCTTTTCATAAATATCATAAAACGCGACACCCTTGGTATAACCTAATTCGATTTTTTCTTCTCTTACCTTAATCTGTTCATCGAACATTTTAAGTTCTCGATAGTTTTCGTCTAATAAGGTTAGTAAAATTTCTAAGGGCTTTTGCCCTAGGGTGTCTTTACTTTTTGGCAATTCTTTTGCAAAAGCGATACTCTTATTATAGTCGCCAATATCATAATACAACTGGGCTTTAATAAGCTTATACAGTCTTATAGCGGAAGAATCTTTTATTTTCTCGGCACTATTTAAGTACACCTTGACATCGTCTAACCAATCATAGGCCGAATCTTGCGTATATCTATTAGGAGTATCAAAAAAGAAATCAAACTTTTCTGAAGCACTTTCGGTATCTCTAAAAGTTTCAAGTAAATCGACTTCTTGTGTTTGAATTGATTGCGCAGCAAGGCACCCAATTGAAAAAAGAGTGATTAGAAAATATATTTTAGCTTGATTTGGCATTATTTACATTCTGTACTTTAAGAAAACGTTTCATTTTCAAATAACTTGCATTTGGCATAAATCATCCTTAAAATTATTCTTGTACATGATAAAAAATATTATGTCTTAAAATTTCTAAGGCTTAATGCTTAAAACACTAATGAATAGTTAGTTTGAACAGATTTTAACAACAACCTAAATATTACATCTAAAAAAAGACCATACAAAAAGTATAGCCCTTTAAATATTACAACATAGTAAGATTTGGTACATGGTAAATTTCTATCAAAATTAGGATGAAACGTATGCCTTGGTTCTAAAATGTTGTGAAAGTGCCGAATTATGTTGTGAAACTAACGGTGTCGTATGTGAAAGTGTATTTTATCGATGTTTTATGCATTTTAAAGACTATCTGAGGGCCACATCACATTTGGCTTCATAAAAAAAACCTTATCGTTTATGATAAGGCTCTTTTACGAGAACACTATATGAAAATGAAAAAAATTACTTTCTTAATTAATACTTGGTAAATGTATTGTAGCTTGAGCATGGAAAGAAATTATTGTTGTGAACTTGCCATTACATTTGGTTTATACCTCTAAAAAGTAACTCTGCCCAATATCACTAAACAAAAAATGCCCTTTAAAGGGCATTTTACTTTCTTAAATATCCTGTTCTTAAGAATTCATTGAAGAAATAATAAATTCTTTAAAATCTTTAGAAATCGGAATCAAGGTATTATTGATCATAATATCCTTTGAGTTAATGGCATCGATATGGTCTACATTAACGATGTACGACTTGTGGGCCCTATAAAACTTGTCTTTAGGTAACTTTTCCAAATAATCTTTCAAAGGTGATCTAACCAAGAATTTCTTATCAACGGTATTAACCTCTAAATAAACGTTATCAGCCTTTATAAACTGAATGTCACCGAATTGAATTCTGTAATAAAGATGTTGCTTTTTGACGAAGATAGAGTCTTTTAAGACTGAATTGGACATAAAACTGTCTCCTTCATCATTTTCAACACTCGTATTACTTGTCTTATTCGAATAATTAAAATTTGATAGGGCGATTTCGATAGAAGTATAAAGATCTTGTTGCTCAAATGGCTTTACCAAATACCCATCTGGTTTTACCGTTTTCGCGTTTTCTACAGTTGCCTTGTCAGAATTAGAAGTGACGAATACAAAAGGTATATTATAGACATCTCTAATGTGTCTACCTAAGTCTATTCCTGTCTTATCTGATGCAAGTATAATATCAATAAGAACCAAATCTATATGATTGTTCTTTAAAACCTCTACCGCCTGTTCATAGACAATAACATTGTCTACAACTTCATAACCTATTTCCTCTAACATGGATTGCATGTCATCTGCAATAATGACATTATCCTCTACAATAAGAATCTTTATGGGGTGTTCCAAAATAAGTTGGTTTACATTATTCTTTAGAATAAAATTACGAAAAATAATTAACTGCCACGTAAAACAGAAATGATAGCAGGAATGTACTTAACGCAAGTTTCTTTAATTCAGTATCTAGTCGAGCAGGAACTTTGGTTATGTGCACTTTTTTTAGATGAAAAAAAATAGGAATATAAGCCACAAAATAAAAAAGTCGAGTAGTACTTTTAATACTAATAAGATGGAAGGTCAGCATTGCCACCAGGCTTGCTAAAATAAGTACGTAGTGGTATTTTTTTCCATTTTGAAAACCCATCTTAACTACCAATGTGTTTTTACCATGATTTCTATCAGAATCAACATCTCTAAGGTTGTTAAGGTTTAAAACTCCGACACATAAAGACCCAATAGCTATTGCAGGTAATATTGCCAAATAATCTATTGTCTTAGTGTAAAGAAATAAACAGCCCAAAACGCCTAGCAATCCAAAAAACATAAAAACAAAGATATCTCCTAAACCTCTATATCCATAAGGGGAGTTTCCCATTGTGTAGCGAATTGCCGCCCAAATACTAAATCCTCCTAAAGCAAGAAAAAGAAGTGGGTTAAGCCAGTTTTTAATACCAAAAGCACTATAAATTAGCAGAAGCGTGAGACAAAGACAAAAAACAACACTAATCACTATTCCAGATTTAAGCTCTCCTTTTTTCAAAGCACCACTTTGTAATGCTCTTTTAGGGCCTACACGGTCATCTGCATCAGTGCCTTTAACCCCATCGCCATAGTCGTTGGAAAAGTTTGAGGTGATTTGAAAAGCCATGGTAGTTAGTAATGCCAAGCAAAAAATAACCACATTGGAATAACCTTGAAGATTCGCAAGGGCCGTTCCTACTAAAATACCTGAAATGGATAAGGGTAAAGTTCTAAGACGCGCAGCACTCACCCATGCTTTTAGTTTATTCAATTAAAAAGGGTCTTCAATTTTAACACGCTTTCCATCTTTATAAGAGGCAACAAAGGCGTCTTTAAAGCCCATATTTACAAGCTGCTTTCTAAAGCGCCGTGCTTCTTCTAAAGTTTCAAAATTACCCAGAGAATAGGCATAAAACGGATTTGTTTTTACAAACAAAGTATTCGTAAGTGCCTCAGATGCTAGAGTGGCGTTATTCTCAACAAAAGACTTTACCTGAACCGAATATATTTTTTCTTTCTCTAAAAACTCCTTCGCCAAGTAAAACTCCTTAACTAAACTTAGCTCTTCATTTCTTTCTTTAAGAAAATTAATTCGGGTTCTGAATGAGTTTATGC
>CAYGUZ010000252.1:0-336 GCA_964353215.1 uncultured Flavobacteriaceae bacterium | reverse complement strand
AGTTTATGCTATCTTCAGCTTCGGCCAAGACTTCTTGACCTCTAAATTCGTTCGAAGTTCTAAGACCAGAGAAAAATGCCCAAAAACCAAATATCAACAAAAGAAAGACTAAAGTGATGCCGGCCAACACGTTACGTTGTATTCTAAGTTTTTTAAGGTCTTTATTTTTGAAACCTACTTGATCCAATAATCGCTCATTGATAATTTGTGATTTCTCAATATCCTTGTGTAAATCCAGTAAATCGCTCTCCTCTATAAATGGCATATGTAAATATATTAATTTCGATTAATAGGCCGTAAATAAATAACTATCAACCACTTAAACCTATATCTACT
>CAYGUZ010000251.1:0-3732 GCA_964353215.1 uncultured Flavobacteriaceae bacterium | reverse complement strand
TATGAAAACAATGCTTTTAAACATGCCTCTCTTGGCAGACGTATCAAAAATTGCTACTGACGACTATGTCGGTTTCACATTCTTTGTAGGATGTATGGCTATGATGGCAGCTTCGGCTTTCTTCTTTTTATCAATGAACGATTTTGACAAAAAATGGAAAACTTCCATATTGGTTTCTGGTCTTATCACCTTTATCGCGGCTGTGCATTATTGGTACATGCGTGATTACTGGGCTGCATTTGAAGAGTCCCCAACATTCTTCCGTTATGTCGACTGGGTTTTAACGGTACCTTTAATGTGTGTAGAGTTTTACTTGATTCTTAAGGTAGCAGGGGCTAAAAAATCATTAATGTGGAAACTTATTCTTGCATCCGTAGTAATGCTTGTTACCGGTTACTTTGGCGAAGCTGTATACAATACCGGTAGCGGACCTGCAGTTTGGGGTCTCATCTCGGGTATAGCTTATTTCTACATTGTATATGAAATTTGGTTAGGTAGTGCCAAAAAATTGGCGACCGAAGCGGGCGGCGCAGTTTTAAAGGCACATAAAATGCTTTGTTGGTTCGTTTTAGTTGGGTGGGCAATCTATCCTCTTGGATATATGGCCGGTACACCGGGCTGGTATGACGGACTTGCAAATTTAGGCTTGAATATGGATGTTATCTACAACATTGGAGATGCCATAAATAAAATAGGATTTGGCCTTGTGGTTTACGGTGCTGCAGTTGCAGCTCGCGACAAGAACTAATCTTATAATTTTAGTTGGTTACTAAATTAAGGTCCAGATTTAAATCTGGGCCTTTTACTTTAGGGCTTGTACTTTAATTATTCAGCATTTTGCGCAAGTAGAAAAATATTTCTGGAAACTCGCGCTCTAAATCTCTTGGGCTTTCAAAAAAACTTTCAATCAATACCGCAAAAAATTCTATAAAATTGGTTTTGGCATAATCCCTTAAATAATCAGATTCACTCATCTTTTGTTTAAAATTAACAGAATCAAAGACCGTTCTTAATTTCATCAAACCCACTTTAAACCTTCTGGCCTCCCAAGTTGTCTTTCTTCTTTTTTCAAATAACAAGGCGTGTGCTACTTCATGTAGCCCTAAGTTTTTATTGTCGTTCGGAATTTTAAATCCTTGTTTTAAGTCTTCGGCAGAAAAGACCAAAATTTTCATTCGAGGGTTATATTCCCCTATATGATGGCGTTTCCCAATATTGGAATAATATTGGGAAGGATAAATAACAATTCTATTGATAGAATTCTCAAAACGAAAGTTTTTAAGCCCCATGGTCATCAAAATTGCAGATGCCGAAACATAGGCCTTTATTTCTTCCTTATTTTTAATATCACCATAAAAAACAAAAGGTTTCTTTGATTTAAACCAGGCAAAACGCTTTAAAAAAAGTTTTCGATGTGCGGCACTAAAGGATTCAAAAGGAACAAGAAAGCTACTTATAAAGCGACGTTCTTTAGCATTTATAGGCTTTACAGGGTGAAAAAGATTAAAGAACGTAAACCGTTCATGCGCAAAACGTTCATAGAGTGCCTTTACAAAAACAAGCAGTAAACCTACTACTAGGGTTATTGCTGCTATTTGTTTTTGCGCCTCTGTTAAATCTTCCATCACATCCGCTCTGGAACCGCTACCCCCAATAATCTAAATGAAGATTGAATAACCTCTCCCACTTTTCTAGAAAGAGAAACCCGCAAAAATCGTTTCTGCTCATCGGCTTCACCCAAAATAGATACTTGCTGGTAAAAAGAATTAAATTCTTTTACCAAATCATACGTATAATTCGCTATGAGTGCCGGACTGTAATTCTCAGCGGCCAATTGCACCGTTTCGGGATAAAGCTGTAATTGTTTTAACAACTCTTTTTCTTTTTCATGAAGTGTTAAGCCACTATCATCCATATCTTTTACCGAATCAGCAATACCAAGGTCATTTGCCTTTCGCAAAATAGACTGAATTCGAGCGTAGGTGTATTGAATAAAAGGGCCTGTATTTCCTTGAAAATCTACAGACTCTTCAGGATTGAATAAAATTCGTTTTTTAGGGTCTACTTTAAGTATGTAATATTTTAATGCACCAAGACCAATAATTTTATAGAGGTCTTGCTTTTCTTCTTTCGTATAACCTTCCAATTTGCCCAAATCTTCAGAAATAGCAGCTGCGGTACTCGTCATATTCTCCATTAAATCATCGGCATCCACTACAGTACCTTCACGGCTCTTCATTTTTCCAGATGGCAAGTCCACCATACCATAACTTAAATGGTATAACTTTTCAGCCCAAGAATAGCCTAGCTTCTTTAGAATTAAGAACAATACTTTAAAATGATAATCTTGCTCATTACCTACGGTATATACCATCCCGTTAATGTCCGGAAAATCGGTCACCCTTTGAATTGCCGTACCAATATCTTGGGTCATGTAAACCGCAGTACCGTCTGACCGTAGTACGATTTTCTCATCTAAACCTTCATCGGTGAGGTCTATCCAAACACTACCATCGGCCTTTTTAAAGAAAACTCCTTTTTCAAGTCCATCCTTTACCACATCCCGTCCTAAAAGATAGGTGTCACTTTCATAATAGAGTTTATCAAAGTCAACGCCCATATTTTTATATGTAATATCAAAACCTTCATACACCCAACCATTCATCTTTTTCCAAAGGGAAACTACATCCTTATCTCCTGCTTCCCATTTACGAAGCATTTCTTGGGCTTCAACAAGAATCGGAGCTTCTTTCTCGGCCACTTCCTTATCCTTTCCATCAGAAACCAATTCTTGAATCTCAGACTTATAGGCTTTGTCAAAAGCCACATAGTATTTCCCGACCAAATGATCTCCTTTTAATCCCGAAGATTCAGGGGTTTCATCTTCACCAAACTTTTGCCATGCCAACATGCTTTTGCAAATATGTATACCACGATCGTTGATGATTTGGGTTTTGTATACTTTATGGCCGGCCGCTTTTAATATCTCGGCAACCGAATAACCTAAAAGATTGTTTCTAATATGTCCCAGATGCAGTGGTTTGTTTGTGTTCGGTGAAGAATACTCGACCATAATCGCATCTTTAGAAGCTACTTTTGCATAGCCATAGCTGGCATCTGTGGAAATAGTTCTGAAGAAATCTAGGTAATACGAATCGGCTATCACCAAATTCAAAAAACCTTTGACTACATTAAAGTTAGAAACCTCAGTTACCTTAGCGACAAGATACTCCCCTATTTGTGTTCCGATCTGCACCGGATTGCCCTTTACCACACGTAACATTGGAAAAACTACAACGGTGATATCTCCCTCAAAATCCTTCCGGGTGGGTTGAAATTCTACTGAGGGTAAATCAGCTTCGAATATATCTTTGACCGCTTGTTGTACTTTTTGCTCTAAAACCTTTTGTAGCTCCATCAAAATTGCCTTTTCAAGCTGCAAAACTACGTTTTTTTAACCTTTTTAGATAAGATTAAGACTATTCAAAAGTCATGAAACCCTGTATTTCACTAATTTTAAGATATGTTACTAAATGTTTCGTACAACGATAAGCAAACAACCAAAAAGGTTGATGATGAAGTGGGCAAACCCTTTACCCTAAAAGAACGCCTAAAATTAGGGGGTATCGGTTCTCCGAAGCTATTTATTAAAGAAACCAGTGTTGAAATACAAAACCTTTTGATACTGGATAATAACAGAAATTCGTGCAATATAGAAATGCGACCTAAGGG
>CAYGUZ010000250.1:0-3732 GCA_964353215.1 uncultured Flavobacteriaceae bacterium | reverse complement strand
TTATTAATGTAACCGGTTATACCATTGAAGAAAAGGTGGAAATTGCAAAAAGGCATTTGTTGCCCAAGCAGCTAAAAGAGCATGGTCTTGAAACGAAACATCTTAAGATCGGAAAGCCTCAAATGGAGAAAATTGTAGAAGGGTATACTCGTGAATCTGGGGTACGCTCTTTAGAAAAGCAATTGGCCAAAATGGTGCGTTATGCGGCTAAAAATATTGCCACTGAGGAGGAATATGATATTAAGGTGGCCAATGATACTATTGAAAAAGTGTTAGGCCCAGCCCGTTTAGAAAGGGACAAATATGAGAACAATGAAGTTGCAGGGGTAGTTACCGGATTGGCTTGGACAAGTGTCGGTGGTGATATTCTTTTCATAGAATCTATTTTATCAAAAGGAAAAGGCACTTTGAATATCACAGGGAACTTAGGTAAGGTGATGAAAGAATCGGCTACCATCGCATTGGAGTACATAAAATCAAATGCAGATTCTTTTGGAATCAACCCTGAGGTTTTCGAAAAATATAATGTTCACATCCATGTTCCGGAAGGAGCAACCCCAAAAGATGGGCCAAGCGCAGGTATTACAATGCTGACCTCCTTAGTTTCCTTGTTTACCCAACGTAAAGTAAAGAAAAGTTTGGCAATGACAGGGGAGATTACTTTACGCGGCAAGGTCTTACCTGTTGGAGGCATAAAAGAGAAGATTCTGGCGGCAAAAAGGGCTAGGATCAAAGAGTTGATTCTATGTGAGGACAATAGAAAAGACATTTTGGAAATTAAAGAAGACTACCTAAAAGGACTTACCTTCCATTATGTGAATGATATGAGTGAGGTCATCGACATAGCCATTACCAAGCAGAAAGTAAAAAATGCTAAAAATCTTTAATTGAGATTACTGTCCGTTCGAGTACAGTCGAGAGCTATTTATTTTTATTTTTGAGCGATACCGAAAATCCACTGGCATAAATGAAAAAAATCATTATAGCTATTGACGGCTATTCTTCAACAGGTAAGAGTACCATAGCCAAAAGATTGGCAAATGCGCTTGGTTATGTTTTCATTGATACCGGGGCTATGTATCGAGCGGTAACGCTTTTCGCCTTAGAGCGTAATTTTATTTTAAATCAAGTTTTAGATAGTGATGCTTTAGTAAATGCCTTATCAGAGATAACCCTTAGGTTCGTTCCCAATTCTGAGTTGGGTAAATCAGAAATGTTTCTGAACGGCGAGAATGTTGAAAAGCAAATTCGCACTATGGATGTTTCAAAGCATGTAAGCAAGATTGCGGCTATTGGTGAGGTTAGAAAGAAATTGGTAGCCTTACAACAAGAGATGGGGCTTGAGAAAGGTATTGTAATGGACGGTCGTGATATTGGTACAGTGGTCTTTCCTGAAGCGGAGCTAAAGTTGTTTATGACCGCCTCTCCGGAAATACGTGCAAATAGAAGGTATAAAGAATTGTTGGATAGGGGAGAAGATGTGACTTTTGAAGAAGTACTTAGTAACGTGCGTGAACGGGATTATATAGACTCGCACAGAGAAATTTCCCCATTAAAAAAAGCTGAAGACGCCATTGAATTTGACAATGGCGATATGGGGCTAGATGAGCAGTTCGAAAGAATACATGCTTACACCTTGCGAATTATTGAGACCAAATAAAAAAGACGCCTAACAGGCGTCTTTTCTTTAATACTATAGTATAGCTTAAATATTTGGAATCACCAATACTTGATCTGGATGAATTACATCAGGATTCTTTAAAATATTGGTATTTGCCTCGAATATTTTGTTGTATTTCATAGCATCACCATAATAATGTTTGGCTATTTTACTTAAAGATTCTCCGCTTGCTACAGTATGTCTGTGGTAAACAGAATCATCACTTACAGTGATATTTGCCTTAACATCAGACGCACCTTCGCCGCCTAATTGTTTTATTTTATCCCAAAGTAGATCTTTTTCATAAGGGGTATTTGCCTCACCTTTAATTTTAAGAACGCCACCTTCTTCTGATACGTCTCCGTTTTTAATTCCAAGTTGTTGACCTAAATCCAATACACCTTGATATTTTGCTTTAACACTCATAATGTCTTAATTAATTTAATGGTTATTAATATGAAACAATATACTCATAAAAGTCACATTTAGAATTAAATTTTTACTAAACCTGTATAAATTTTAGGGACTATGTTCCATTACTTTGTAGAACAACAAATTAATTGTATTTTTGCACTCCTTTTTAGCGAATATTCAAGAGAAGAGGGGGTACAAAATAATTATAACTACTTCTATGGTCATCGTTTAACTCTTGTACAAACTGTAGAATACAAATTTTAATCAGCAAATGGCTGAAGATAAAAAAAATGCCGAAGCAGTTGAAACTGTTGAAGCTACACAAGAAGCTACTGAAACACTACAAGAGGTAGCGGTTAAAGAAGAAACTCCAAAACAAGATCCACAAGAATTTTTAAAAGAGTTTGATTGGGATAAGTACGAAGAAGGTATTGAGCGTGTAGATGATTCTAAATTAGAGGAATTTGAAAAGCTTGTTGCCGAAAACTTTGTAGATACTGCAGATGCTGAGGTTGTCGAAGGTAAGGTGGTTCACATGACCGACCGTGAAGCAATTATCGATATCAACGCAAAATCTGAAGGTGTTATTTCGTTAAATGAGTTTCGTTACAATCCAGATTTAAAGGTTGGAGATAAAGTTGAGGTGTTAATTGATATCCGTGAAGATAAAACCGGGCAGTTAGTACTTTCTCACAGAAAAGCGAGAACAATCATGGCATGGGACCGCGTAAATGCCGCCCATGATAAAGAAGAGATTGTTCAAGGTTTTGTTAAGTGCAGAACAAAAGGTGGTATGATTGTCGATGTATTCGGTATCGAAGCCTTCTTGCCAGGTTCTCAAATTGATGTTAAACCAATTCGTGATTACGATCAATATGTGAGCAAAACAATGGAATTTAAGGTGGTTAAGATCAACCACGAGTTCAAAAACGTTGTAGTATCTCACAAAGCGCTTATTGAAGCCGATATTGAAGAGCAGAAGAAAGAAATCATCGGTCAACTTGAAAAAGGTCAAGTATTAGAGGGTGTCGTTAAGAACGTAACTTCTTACGGTGTCTTTATCGATCTTGGTGGCGTTGATGGATTAATCCATATCACAGACCTTTCTTGGAGCAGAATTAACCACCCGAACGAGGTTGTTGAGTTAGATCAGAAATTAAATGTGGTTATTCTTGATTTTGATGATAATAAATCTAGAATTCAACTAGGTCTTAAACAATTAGAGAAACATCCATGGGATGCTCTTGGCGATGAAATCAAGGTCGGTGACAAAGTGAAAGGTAAAGTAGTCGTTATTGCAGATTACGGAGCATTTATTGAGGTTGCCGAAGGTGTTGAAGGTCTGATTCACGTTTCTGAAATGTCTTGGTCTACGCACTTAAGATCTGCGCAAGACTTTGTAAAGGTCGGAGATGAGGTTGAGGCTGTAGTTCTTACGCTTGATAGGGAAGATAGAAAAATGTCTCTAGGTATCAAGCAAATGACTCCAGACCCATGGACAGATATCACATCTAAATATCCTGTAGGCTCTAAGCATAAAGGTATTGTTAGAAACTTTACCAATTTTGGTGTTTTTGTTGAAATGGAAGAAGGTATAGATGGTTTAATTTATATTTCGGATCTTTCTTGGACCAAGAAAATCAAACATCCTTCAGAAT
>CAYGUZ010000249.1:0-3753 GCA_964353215.1 uncultured Flavobacteriaceae bacterium | reverse complement strand
GAGTAGTGCGATTATAGGCTTGGTAGAATGTAACTTGTTTTTTGTTCTAAATTCATTTTCTTCATCTATCGGACTATTGGAAATAGCATCGAGTAAAGGATGGCCAACAAATTCTACCTCATAATTATGCTTTTTGTAAAAGGCCTTTTCGAAAGGAAGAATAACATACATCTTATCGATATCCCTTTTAATTTTATGGATCCTGCTTTCACGAGAGGCCCAGATTTGAGGTGATATATAATAATTTGTTTTAAAATTCTGTTGTTTCGCCCATTTTGCTATGCGAAGATTAAAACCGGAAAAATCAATAAAAACAATAACATCAGGTTGAAATCTTGAAATATCCTCTTTGCAAAATTTTATATTTTTAAAAATGGCGGGTATGTTTTTTATGACTTCTATAAACCCCATAAAGGCCATTTCTTTGTAGTGCTTTGCCAAATCACCCCCGGCCTTTTGCATTAAATCGCCCCCCCAACAACGAACGGTTGCTGCCGTGTGTTTTTCTTTTAAGGCTTTTATCAGGTTTGATCCGTGAAGGTCACCTGATGCCTCACCGGCGATAATGTAATATTTCATTTTAGAAAACCTTGTAATATAAGATTATCATAGCTGTCAAAATGGTTGCGATCATCACACCTCTTGCCCTATAATCCCGTTTTAGTCTTAAAAAACCGAAAAAAGCAACTAAATTTAGAATAGCACCTAAAGCCAATAAGCTACCGATATGTTCTTGTGCAACTGCAGCTTTAAAAGTCTCCACAATGCTCAGTTTAGAGAAAAGGAGTATGTAAAGTAATGTTCCAATCGTATTGGCAATAATTCCGACAACAAAACCTATTAAGACTTCTTTTTTATTCATTTAAATTCCAATTATTTATATTCTGAATAGCGTGATGCGCGGTTAAGTCGAATTGTGTGGGAACGATAGATACAAAACCATTGTTTAACGCATGCACATCGGTATCTTCACCTTTATCCAATAATTCAAATTCACCGGTAAGCCAATAATATTCCTTTCCTGCGGGGCTTGAGCGTTTATCGAATTTTTCTTTCCAATTGGCTTTGGCTTGCCTACAGACTTTTATGCCTTTTGGCTTGGCGCCATCAGTTTTTGGAATGTTAACGTTTAAAACCGTTCCTTTTGGCATGCCATTCTTCAAGGCTTCTGAGACAATTTTTTTGGCAATCTCGCCAACTCCTGAAAAATTGGCATTCCAAGAATAATCACAGAGCGAAAACCCTATCGCTGGTATACCTTCAATGCCCGCCTCGATCGCGGCACTCATCGTACCCGAATAAATTACATTTATCGACGAATTTGAACCATGATTAATGCCACTTACAACGATATCGGGTCTTCTATCCAAAATTTCCTGAAGCCCTAATTTTACACAGTCTGCGGGTGTTCCGCTACAGCTATATTCTATGGGGGCATCTTTTTCATCGCTCAGTTTTACCTTTTTTGAATATAAGGTATTGTCTATGGTTATCGCATGCCCCATACCCGATTGCGGACTGTCAGGAGCGACCACAACGACCTCTCCTATGGCACTCATAAACTTCACGAGAGCTCGCAACCCGGGAGCCGTGATTCCATCATCGTTTGTGACCAGAATCAAAGGTTTTTTCATGGGATATAATTAATGACGTAAAAATACGTTTTTAAATAGGATATGATAATCTAGGTGTTTAACAAAAAATTAAAAGCTAGCTAAAAAACTGGCATGATTTTTTCAGTATCTTAGGGAATTAATATCGATAAAAATTAAGATTGAAGCTTAACGCTTTTGTTTAGTATCAGTTAACTACAGTCCCAAAAACTATAATATGAAGAAGAATTTTGCATTTGGCTTTCTAATAATTTTAATTGCCGTTGCTTCCTGTAGCTTTACCAATAAATCTTTTGAAACAAACGATAAAGACAAGTTATTACTTGATCTCATTACCTATGTTTTAGAGCGGGGTCATTATGAACCAAAAGATATCAACGATAATTTTTCGGCAAACATTTACGAAGATTTTATTGACGTTATAGACCCGACCAAACGGTACTTTTTAGAGAGCGATATCAAAGAATTTGAGCAGTATAAGTATCAAATCGATGATCAAATAAAGAACACCGATATTACTTTTTTCAATCTTGTATATCAGAGATTGATGAAAAGAATGGATGATGCAAAGGAAATCTATAAAGAAGTTCTAGAAAAACCTTTTGACTTTAATGCAAACGAAGAAATTACAATCGATTATAAAGATCAACCATTTGCCAAGAACAAAAAGGAGCTTAAAGAGCGTTGGAGAAAGCAGTTGAAATACAATTCTTTAAGTGTTTTCGACAATAAAATAAAAATTAGAGATAAAGCAATAGCCGCGGGCACTGGTAAAAGTGAAGATTTGGTTAGTGTAGATACCGCTGTGGAACTGCCAAAGGAGCAAAGCGAATTGAAAAACTTGACCGTTGCAGAGGTCGAAAAAAAATCAAGGGAAACCACTGAAAATACTTTAGACGAGTTTTTCGATTTTGTAGATGACCTTGAGCGTAAAGATTGGTTTGTGCAATACATTAATACTATTGTTGACGAATTTGACCCGCATACATTTTACTTTGCGCCTGATGAAAAAGACAAGTTTGACATCAGTATGTCAGGCAAGTTCGAAGGTATTGGAGCCCGTTTACAGAAGAAGCCAGACGGAGCCAAAGTTGTAGAAATTATTTCTGGCGGACCCGTATGGAGAGCAAAGAGTCTCGAAGTTGGTGATGAGATTATAAAAGTGGGCCAAGCAGGTGAGGAGCCTATCGATATTGCTGGAATGCGTATCGATGATGCCATTAAACTGATTAAGGGTCCTGAGGGTACCGTGGTCGATTTAACCGTTCGTAAAGTCGATGGTACGGTTGATGTGGTTTCCATTACTAGAGATGTTGTCGAATTAGAAGAATCTTATGCAAAATCTGCGACTGTAATAAAAGATGACCGCAAATTCGGCCTAATAAATCTACCTAAATTCTATGTTGATTTCGATGATTATACCAACCGCAATGCAGCTTCAGACGTGGCTAAAGAAGTTGATCGTTTAAAACAAGCTGGAGCAGAAGGATTAATATTGGATTTAAGAGATAACGGAGGCGGTTCATTGAAAACCGTAGTTGAAATGGCGGGTCTTTTTATTAAAGATGGCCCAATAGTTCAAGTGCGTTCTTCTGGTCAAGGAAAAGAAGTTCATGAAGATAAAGATGAAAGAATTCAATGGGATGGTCCATTGGTGATTCTAGTAAACGAACTTTCTGCATCGGCCTCTGAAATTCTTGCAGCAGCGATGCAAGATTATAAGAGAGCGGTCGTTATTGGAAGCAAACAAACTTTTGGTAAGGGTACCGTTCAAAATGTAATTCCTTTAGACAATATTGTAAGAAGTAATGAACACGGTGACCTAGGCGCCATTAAGCTTACTACACAAAAATTCTATCGTATTAACGGTGGCTCTACCCAGTTAGAAGGTGTGAAGAGTGACATTGTTGTACCAGATAGATATAGTTATATTGATTTGGGTGAGCGGGATCAAGAAAATCCCTTGGGTTGGGATAAGATATCTCCTGCTGATTATAAAGTGTGGGATGGTTATATTGACTACGAAAAAACCATTGCAAGAAGTAAGGCAAGAATGGAAGGCAATCCTCAAATAAAATTGATTGAGGAAAATGCAAGATGGCTGCGTGACCAGCAGAATGAGACCACCGTTTCGCTGAAC
>CAYGUZ010000248.1:0-3755 GCA_964353215.1 uncultured Flavobacteriaceae bacterium | reverse complement strand
AGAATATGCTTTCGGATGAAGGCGACGAACTTACAGCTGTTCTACAGATAACTGCAGGTGCCGGAGGCACCGAAAGTTGTGATTGGGCGGCAATGTTGATGCGTATGTATCTGATGTGGAGTGAAAAGAAAGGTTATAAAGTAAAAGAACTAAACTATCAAGAAGGAGATGTAGCCGGAATAAAAACGGTTACCGTAGAGATTGAAGGGGACTATGCCTTTGGTTGGTTAAAAGGCGAAAACGGGGTACATCGTTTAGTTCGAATCTCTCCATTTGATAGTAATGCCAAGCGTCATACTTCATTTGCATCGGTTTATGTTTATCCTTTAGCCGATGACACCATAGAAATTGATATCAATCCTGCTGATATTGAAATTACAACTGCAAGATCTAGCGGAGCTGGTGGACAAAACGTTAATAAAGTTGAAACAAAGGTGCAATTGGTTCATAAGCCGACTGGCATTCAAATTTCGTGTTCTGATTCACGTTCGCAACATGACAATAGAGCTACGGCAATGAAAATGTTAAAATCACAGCTCTACGAAATAGAACTGAGAAAAAAACAAGAAGCCAGACAAGAGATAGAATCCTCAAAAATGAAAATCGAATGGGGTTCACAGATCAGAAATTATGTAATGCACCCTTATAAGTTGGTCAAAGATGTAAGAACTTCGGCAGAAACAGGCAATGTAGATGCCGTAATGGATGGGGATATCGATAGATTTCTAAAGGCATTTTTAATGATGATGGGGCAAAAAACGGAGGAATAAGAAGATTCGGCACAAATATTGTTTTGTACACATCGATTCATTTAACATACATTTAACCAAGCTAGTTTAAACCTTACTCTAATTTTGAAATCTTAATATTATGAAAGCACTACTACAACTTGCTTTTTTATTTTTTCTTTTAACCACTTATACCGTTGAAGCACAATACGGTTATGGTAATCGCTATGGTAGACAGGGCGGAAGAAGTGCCATACCTCAGGCTCAAACACCTCCAAAAGAACCAGAAGCAAAAACTGCAGACGAAGTAGTTGATGAACAAATGCCTAAAATTTCTGAGTCATTAGAGCTTGACCCTTTTGAAGAGGCGGTGGTTCGTACTACTTTAATCAAGTATGTGCAGAAAAGAATGGAGCTTCAAATACTGAAACTCGAGCCCAAAAAAATGAAAGAAGAATATGAGAAACTTGCAAAGCTTCAAGATGAAGAAATAAAGGCGGGGCTCCCAAAAGAAAAATACAATGCCTATTTAGACTTACAGAAAAATCAGTTTAGGGCAAAAAAGAAGAAAAAGAAATCAAAATCCTAATATGAAAAAACTGTTACTTTTAGCCCTTGTTTTAAATTTAACAACGCTAATCGCTCAAGTACCAGGGCAGAAACCAAACATAAAAGTAACAGGAAAGGTAATCGAAAAAGGTTCTGGCGAACCGCTAGAATACGCTACCTTAGTTTTGCAAAGTGTTCGTAACCCCCAGCAAGTTACGGGTGGAATTACCAATGTCGATGGCCTTTTTGAAGTAGAAGCACCTGCAGGCATGTACAACATAGCTGTAGAATTTATTTCGTACCAAACCTTCAAAAAAGAAAAACAACTACTCCGTTCAGACACTGATTTAGGCACGATTACCCTTTCCATAGATGTAGAACAACTAGCCGAAGTAGAGGTAATTGCCGAACGCACAACAGTAGAATTACGATTAGATAAAAAGATTTATAATGTTGGTAAAGACTTAACCGTTAGTGGCGGTACGGTAAGCGACGTTTTAGATAATGTACCTTCAGTTTCCGTAGACGTTGAAGGCAATGTTCAACTCAGAGGAAATGATGATGTCCGTATTTTAATCAATGGTAAGCCCTCTGCTATTACTGGTCTAAACAGTACTGATGCTTTGCGCCAACTACCTGCTGAATCTATAGAAAAGGTCGAGGTCATCACCTCTCCTTCGGCTCGTTATGATGCAGAAGGTTCTGGCGGAATCATCAACATTATTTTGAGACGAAGCAAACTACAAGGTTTAAACGGAGCATTGACTACTAATCTCGGATATCCGTACTCCGCCGGCATAAATGGAAATTTAAATTATAGAACCGGAGACTTAAATATTTTTACAAATACAGGGTATAACTATCGACAACGCCCCGGAAATTCTTTTAATGCCACTAACTTTCTCGATGCAACGGGTGCTTTCACAAACTCCATAAGAGAAGAACGCGATATTGAGCGAGAAAGAAAAGGATACAATGTAAATTTTGGAGTTGAATGGTATGTAAATAAAACTTCGTCTATTACCCAGTCCATTTTTCTAAGAAGCTCTGACAATAGCAGTGAAACAACAAATACCTTTTTTCAGACCGATGCTCTAGGCGATACAAGTTCTGGATTTCGATTTGACCCAGAAACAGAAGATGATAGAACTTTTCAGTATTCTTTGAATTATGATAAACAATTCAATGGTAATTCTGACCACAAATTGACCTTCGCGTTTCAATACGAAACCAGTGATGAATCAGAAGAGTCTTTAATTATTCAAAATGGTTTTGATAGTGAAAGTGTTACAACCATTGAAGATCAACGCAGAGTGTTTTTGCAATCTGATTATGTAGTTCCCGTTGGAGAAAGCGGACAGTTTGAACTAGGGTATCGAGGGGACTTTAATAAACTAAATACGGATTATGATGTCGTCTTTATTAGCCCTACCATTGATGAACTGGGCATTATGAACCCAAGCAATGTACTCGATTACAAAGAGACCATTAATGCAGTATACACGCAATTCGGAACAAAAATTAAAAAATTCTCTTTCTTAAGTGGTCTTCGTTATGAATCTACAAGATTGATCATCAATCAAATTGAAACAGGAGATTTTAATAGAAATAATTTTGATGGTCTTTTCCCCACTTTAAACTTAAACTATGAGTTTAATGAAATGGAAAGCATACAGTTCGGTTATAATAGAAGGATTAGGAGGCCAAGATCATTCTTTCTAAATCCTTTTCCTTCTAGGTCAAGCCCTACCAATCTTTTTCAAGGAAATCCAAACTTAACCCCATCATTTTCTAATCAGGTGGATTTTGGATACCTAAAACGTTATGAAAAGTTAACCCTTAACAGCTCTATCTACTTCGCAAGAGCTACAGATGTTATTACATTCATTACGGAAGATACGGGAGAGGATACTGTTTTTGACGGCGAACAAGTTAGTATTATTAGAAGAACACCTGTAAATCTTGCAAAGAATGACCGTTATGGTTTTGAAATTAATGCCAATTACCGACCAACCAAAAAATGGAACATTAATGGTAATGTCAATCTTTTCAATCTGATAACTCGAGGTGACTTTAATGGCCAAAACTTTGATGCCGAAAACCTAAGCTGGTTCGTTAGACTTAACAATAAGATTACCCTGCCAGGAAAAGTAGACTGGCAAACCAGATTGTTCTACAGAGGACCTTCTGAAACCGCACAAACAAAAAATCAGGGTATATTCTCAATGAGTTTGGCCTTTAGCAAAGACTTATTTAAAGAAAAGGCTTCCCTCGCATTTAATATAAGTGATGTTTTTAATAGCCAAAGAAGAGTTAGTAAGACAGTAACCCCATTTTTCAACAGTGATAGTGAATTTCAATGGAGAGTACGCAGCTTCAATCTTTCTTTCACCTATCGCTTTAACCAAAAGAAGAAACGAAGCCAAGGAAGACAGGGTGACGACGGAGGCGGAGATGAATTTGAAGGATAATAAAAAA
>CAYGUZ010000247.1:1997-3765 GCA_964353215.1 uncultured Flavobacteriaceae bacterium | reverse complement strand
TGCCCCCATATTCTTTTATATTTAGGGGTTCTGGTAAAAATGTTAAAATGCTCTTATCTAACGGGTGTTTTCCTTTTTAAGATAGGTGCGAATTCGTCATTGATTTTGGGATTATGGTCGGGAAATTATTATGCTTTAAAGTTTTCTTCGGCTCCCCTTTCGTAATCACTTCTTAACAAAAAAACATTCGTATTTTTGTCATCCGTTTATGTTAACCAAATTTGAAATTCATCTTTATACCATAAAAATATGAGTCAGTATGATGTGGCCGTTATCGGTTCTGGACCTGGAGGTTATGTGGCAGCAATTAGATGTGCCCAATTGGGTATGAAAACTGCAATTATAGAAAAATATGCTACACTTGGCGGTACTTGCCTTAACGTAGGTTGTATTCCTTCGAAAGCCCTGCTAGATTCATCGCACCATTATGAAGATGCGGTAAAGCATTTTGAAGAGCATGGTATTGAAATTTCAGGAGAGGTAAAAATTAACCTCGAGAAAATGATTGGTCGCAAGCAGGCAGTTGTTGACCAAACTACTAAGGGAATTGAGTTTTTAATGAGCAAAAACAAGATTGATGTTTTTCAAGGATTAGGCAGTTTTAAAGACGCTACTCATATCGAAATTGCAAAGTCAGATGGAAAAAAGGAAACCATAGAAGCGAAAAATACAATTATTGCAACTGGTTCGAAACCTTCGACATTGCCTTTTATCAATATTGACAAGGAGCGAATTATTACTTCTACCGAAGCTTTGTCGTTAAAAGAGATTCCTAAACATATGGTGGTTATTGGTGGCGGGGTTATCGGTTTAGAGCTTGGTCAAGTCTATAAGAGACTTGGTGCAGATGTTACCGTTGTTGAGTATATGGATAGAATTATACCAGGAATGGATGCCGCGCTTTCAAAAGAACTCATGAAAGTGATGAAAAAGCAGAAGGTGAAATTCAATCTTTCACATAAGGTGAAATCTGTTGAACGTAAAGGAGATGAAGTTATCATCAAAGCTGATGATAAAAAAGGACAAGAGGTTGAATTTAAAGCTGATTACTGTTTGGTTTCGGTCGGTAGACGTCCGTACACCGATGGATTGAATGCCGAAGCCGCTGGAGTCAATTTAGATGAAAGAGGAAGAATAGCGGTAAACGAGCATCTTCAGACCAACGTACCGAATATATATGCAATTGGTGATGTTGTTCGAGGTGCAATGCTTGCCCACAAGGCCGAAGAAGAAGGAACGTTGGTTGCCGAGGTTTTGGCCGGTCAAAAACCACATATCAATTATAATCTTATACCTGGCGTGGTGTATACTTGGCCAGAAGTTGCTGCGGTTGGTAAAACTGAAGAGGAATTGAAAGAAGCAGGAATCGCTTATAAATCGGGTCAGTTTCCTATGCGTGCCTTGGGTAGGGCTAGGGCCAGCATGGATATTGACGGTTTTGTAAAAATATTGGCCGATGCCTCTACAGACGAAGTTTTAGGTGTTCATATGATTGGGGCTCGTTGTGCAGATTTAATAACCGAAGCGGTTACGGCAATGGAGTTTAGGGCCTCTGCCGAGGATATAGCTCGTATGAGCCATGCGCACCCTACCTATGCAGAAGCGGTAAAAGAAGCGGCCCTAGCTGCTACGGACAACCGCGCCTTACACGTATAATGTTGTTGATTAAGATTAACCCCTAGTTCTTGAAAGAAGACTGCGAAGTTTGAATAATAAATTTCTCGAACTTGAATACGCTGCTGTTAAAAGGGAAGAAGTCTCTTTTTTG
>CAYGUZ010000247.1:0-1987 GCA_964353215.1 uncultured Flavobacteriaceae bacterium | reverse complement strand
TTGCCCATAAAACCTAATTGATACTTTATTTCTGTTTCATGTTTTGCATATTTCAAAGCAAGAAATGTACAGGCAAACATAAAAGCAACTGCTCCAAACACTACTGCAAAAGGATTTAAGGAGTGATGCAAGAACCTATACAGCCCAAGGCCGGTAAAGCTTCCGTATAGAATAACAAAATGTATTACATAAATACTTAGAGTATTGGCGCCAACTTTTAGTATGGTTTTATTTGTCATCATGCTTCTAAAAATCATGAAAACAGCAAATACTAAGAGCACATCTCCCAGACGAATAAACAGATAGTTGTTCAGTTCAATAAGTTTGAATAGCTCTATGCCTGTTTGCTCGAAAAGAAAAACAAATCCGTCCGAAGAAGTAAAAATTAAAAGCAGACCAGAAAGAGTGGCTATTGAAATAGCTGTTGGGTAAAAACGCTTTACTTCTTTGAACTTTAAAAATAAAATCGATATAAACCCACCCAGTGTCGTATAACCTAGCCAAGGTATTATGGTAAACACGGAACCATTTGACTTAGTAAAATAATTAGCGATTGCATCTGGTAAGAAAGCGAATGTCCATTGTTTGTAAATAGGTTCGAACAAGAACAATATCAAAGTGATACCAAACAAAATAGCGGGAAACAAATAAGTATTTTTCTTTGATGACAAGAGGTAGATGCCGATAATCGCTATTAGCGATAGCCCAATACAATGCAATACGTCTACTAAATAAAATGCATCGTAAACCTCCCCAACGAAAAGCCCAAAAAGATTTAATCTTAGTAAATAACCGATGCATATGAGCTGTAGGCCTCTTTTTAAACCCTTTTTAATTCTTGGGTTCTGCAAACCATCACCTTTGGCTCTAATCAAGAGATAGGTGAAGATGAATCCGGATACCGTAAAGAAAACGGGTGCAGTAATGCCTCTAAAATAGCGCCATGTCGTATAGAATAGATTATCAGGATCTCTAAATAAGGTATCTAAAAGTCCATCAATAAAATGGCCTTGGAGCATCATTAAAATGGCCCAAGCTCTCATGGCATCGATAAAAAAAAGTCTATTTGAGTTTGCTTTCATCTTTACGATTGACATCCTATATACTTGCAAAACAGCTATTTCGGATGTTTTACGTTGCAAAATTAACCAAAATAAGACCAAAAGAACTGTTTTTGCGGTATTTTAGCTGAATAACAAAAGATTCGTATTTATGGCTAAGATTTTAGCATTTGCTGGCAGCAATTCTTCAACATCCATCAACTACAAGCTTGTAAAGTATACTGTTTCATTAATCGAAGAGCACCAAATTCAGAAAGTGAACATGGCAAAGCTACCTTTTCCTATGTATAGTTCAGATTATGAAAAAAAACATGGCTATTCGAATTCACTAGTAGAGCTTAAGGGAGATATTGAAAAAGCAGATGGTGTAATACTTTCAGTAAATGAGCATAATAGTAATCCCTCGGCCTTTTTTAAGAACGTATTAGACTGGTTGTCCAGGGTAGATAGAAACTTTTTAAGCGGTACCAAGGTACTGCTTATGGCAACTTCTCCAGGCAAAGGTGGCGCAAAATATGCCCTAGAAGTCATAGGTCAATTGTTACCAAGATTTGGAGCAGAAATTCTAGCTACTTTTTCGTTGCCTAGTTTTTCTGAGAATTTCGATGAAGATAAGGGAATATTAGATTCAGAATTAGCTGCAATGCACACCTCGGCAATACAAAACTTTTTAGCCTCACTTTAAAACGATCTTCATTTGCGTAAGACGCATACTTTTTCGGTTACAGATATTACGAAATTTAAGAAAAACCTTCTTTTTTGGTCTAAAACATACGAAGAAGCTATTTTTCTTGATAGCAATTCACACAAAGATGCGTACAGTTCTTTTGATGCATTATTGGCAGTTGACGCTAGTTATACATTAAGTTCTAATTCAAATTCTTTTAACAAACTCAAGCTTGCGCAAGAAGAGAAGAAAGATTGGC
>CAYGUZ010000246.1:0-3766 GCA_964353215.1 uncultured Flavobacteriaceae bacterium | reverse complement strand
GACCCGAGTACGGGCGAATCTCCTAACGGCACCAGTGACCCATTAAATGCTTGTGACCCGAACAGTTTAAATAGTGCCTGCGACAGTGATGGAGATGGATTGACCGATGCAGAAGAAGCTACTTTGGGTACAGATCCCAACAATCCTGATTCTGATGGAGACGGTATCAATGATGGCCAAGAAATTATGGATAACACTAATCCCTTGGATGATTGTGATTCCAATGGCGGAACACCTCTGGGAAGCAGCGACTGCGATGAGGATGGTCTTACCAATGATGAAGAAGATGTAAATGGCAACGGTTCGGTCGACGAAGGTGAAACAGACCCAAATAATCCTGATTCTGATGGCGATGGCATCAACGACGGTCAAGAAGTAAATGTGGACAATACCGATCCATTAGACCCTTGTGATTCTTTAGGTGGCACGCCTCCAGCGGGCGCCGCTTGTGGTATCGATATCGAGAACGATTTGGTTGATCCAAATCTGAATCAAGGTGCATTCATCATAAGAAATATCGAGAATTTCCCCGATAATACCGTAGAAATTTATAACCGTTGGGGCGTAAAGGTTTTCGAAACCAAGGGGTACGACAATAGAGGTAATGTTTTCACAGGTATTTCTAATGGCAGGGCAACGATTCAAGAGAATAATCAGCTACCCGTAGGGGTTTACTATTATGTAATAAAATATATAGTAAACGGCGAAGGAAAATCCAGAGCAGGATATCTATACATCAATCGATAATAAATTTTAGCGTGAAAACCATGAAACATATATATATCACTTTAGCATTGTTGTTTATGATTTCGACCGGAATATATGGGCAGCAAGATGCACAGTATACGCAATACATGTACAATACCCTATCAGTTAACCCCGCATATGCTGGTTCACGGGGCGTTTTTAGCATAGCTGCATTACATCGTTCGCAATGGGTAGGATTAGACGGTGCGCCTACAACACAGACCTTAAACTTTAACACCCCTGTTTCTCGAAGGGTAGGTATCGGATTGTCCATTGTAAATGATGAAATTGGCAACGGAACCAATCAAGACACCTATTTTGATGGTGCATTCTCATACACCATACCTACTTCTTATCAAGGAAAACTTTCTTTCGGTCTAAAGGCAGGAGGGCATTTTCTCAATGTCGATTTCAATCAACTTCGCAACTTTCAAGCCGAAGGGAGCGCAAGCGCACCCCCCAACATCGATAAAAAATTCTCTCCAAATTTTGGAGCCGGAGTTTATTATCATACCGATAGGTTCTATGCTGGGCTTTCAGTACCCAAC
This sequence comes from uncultured Flavobacteriaceae bacterium, assembly GCA_964353215.1. GTDB lineage: Bacteria > Bacteroidota > Bacteroidia > Flavobacteriales > Flavobacteriaceae > Croceitalea. The sequence goes on along the minus strand of CAYGUZ010000246.1, from coordinate 2,471 downwards.
TTTTTGGAAACGGAACATTTTGATCGATCTGGGGAAACCGGGGACTCCTCTTTTCTAGCGCAAGAGCGTATGAACTGGCATCTGATTTCTGGGTATGTTTTTAAGTTGAGCCAAGATTGGAAGTTTAAACCGGCTGTTCTTTTTAAGGCGGTTCAAGGCGCCCCATTACAGGCAGACCTTTCCGCGAATTTTTTATTGAGAGATAAATTCTCTTTTGGCGCTGCATACAGATGGAGTGCTGCCCTTAGTGCTTTGGTAGGCATACAGCTAAGCGACCAATTCATGTTAGGCCTGGCATACGACCGCGAAACCACCGAGTTGGGCAATACCGCTTTTAACGATGGCTCTTTCGAGGTTTTTTTGAGATATGAGTTTTTGACCCGGTATAGAAAAGTAGTAAGCCCTAGATTCTTTTAAAATGAAAAAGCTAAGATATGTACCTGCCCTACTCATCATACTTTGCATCGCCTCAGGCAATGCACAGAAAAACAAAAAGGCCAAAAGAGCCAAAATCGATTATGAAGCTTTTGCTTATCAAGATGCGATTGGCACCTATGAGGATATGGTCGAAGCGGGTTACGCCGGCCAAGAGATTTTTCAAAACCTTGGTAATGCCAGCTATCTGAACGCCAATTATGAAGAGGCTGCAAAGTGGTATGGACAACTCTTTACTATAGATTCGGCACAGATAGAAGCCAACTATTATTTCAGGTATGCCCAGAGTCTTAAAAGTTTGAAGAAATATGAAGAATCCCATCAATGGATGGAACAGTTCATAAAAAGGTCCAAGGTCGACGGAAGAGCGTCAAAATTTACGAACAACAGAAATTATCTAGAGGATATCAAAAAGCGTTCCGGATGTTATGAAATATCATTAGCGGACATCAACTCTAAAAGTTCGGATTTTGCACCTTCGTTTTTCGGAAATCAATTGATTTTCTCCAGTGCCAGGGATACCGGTATTGCAACACGCAGGATACATGAATGGAACGATACTCCTTTTTTAAATTTATTTTCAGGAACCATTGATGAGAACGGTAATGCCAATAGCCCAAAACGTTTTTCTAAAAAACTGAACGCCAAGACCCACGAATCTTCTACTGTATTTACAAAAGATGGAAAGACTATCTATTTTACCAGGAACAATTCTGATAATGGCAGACGATTCTCAAGGGACAAAAAGGGCGTTAGTAGGTTAAAAATCTTTAGGGCCGATCTTGTTGAAGGAGAATGGAAAAACATCGTAGAGTTGCCTTTCAATGGAGATGATTATTCCACGGCTCACCCAACGTTGGACCATGATGAAAAGAAACTTTTCTTCGCGTCTGATAGACCCGGTACGTTCGGGGCGTCTGACATATGGGTTGTAGAACTATTCGATGACGGTAACTTTGGCGAGCCGGTTAACCTTGGGCCAGAAATTAATACCGAAGGCAGGGAAACCTTCCCTTTCATTACGGACAATAATATCTTATACTTTGCCTCCGACGGTCATCCCGGTCTGGGCGGCCTGGATGTTTTTGCTTCGAAAATACTGCCCAATCGACCTAAAGACGTACTGAACTTGGGAGAACCTGTAAATAGTGATGAGGATGATTTTTCTTTTATTATTGATACGGAAAGCAAAAAGGGATATTTTGCTTCGAACAGACCTAATGGGTTGGGAAGTGATGACATCTATTCTTTTCAAGAAACCGAACCTCTGGTATTCAAGTGTATTTCGAATATCTCGGGCATTGTAAAAAATAGTGACGATGGCAGCATTTTGGCCAATACCAGTGTAGAGGTTTTTGAGGCCAACGGTAATGTTATCACTTCCACAAAATCAAATGAGAAAGGGGAATTCTCGGCCGCTTTCGAATGCGAGGGAAAAGATTACACTATTGTAGGCACAAAACGGGGCTTCGATGAAGGTAAGACACAGTTCAACCTTCAAGCATCGAAAGAGACCAACAACTTGGAGCTGTTGCTGAGACCTGAAGAAAAACAGGCAAAAGAAGGAACAGACCTCGCCAAGTTACTAGAACTCAAGCCTATCTATTTTGACCTGGACAAATCAGCGATAAGACCCGATGCCATAATCGAACTGGAAAAAGTTCGGGACTACATGCGTCAATTTCCAAAATCTAAAATTACTATTAAGTCACATACGGATAGTAGAGGGGATGATAGCTATAACCTAAGTCTTTCGGAAAAGCGTGCCAAGGCTACATTAAACTATTTGGTAAACAAAGGCATAAGTTCAAGCAGGCTTAAAGCTAAAGGTTATGGTGAGACACAACTATTGAACAGATGTACCAATGGAATCGATTGTACAAATGATGAACATGACATCAACCGCAGATCTGAATTTATCATTAAATAAAGACTGGACAGTTTAAACAAAAAAGCCCTCAGCTTTCACTAAGGGCCTTGCAAGTACTCGAGGTGGGAATCGAACCCACACTCCAAAGGAACTGGATTTTGAATCC
>CAYGUZ010000245.1:0-3766 GCA_964353215.1 uncultured Flavobacteriaceae bacterium | reverse complement strand
ATGTAGAAACACTAAAAAACTTAAAGGAATTATGGAAAATTTATCAATGGAAACAATAATGGGTTATGTAGAAACCTATGGGATACCCTTATTAAAGGCAATTCTAATCTACATTATTGGATCATGGATTATTAAAAAAATTGTTGGTGCGGTTAAAAAAGTTATGGCGAAGGGTACATACGACCTTTCTTTGCAGAAATTTTTAACTAACCTTGTTTCTTGGGGACTTAAGATATTTTTGATTATCACCGTTATATCAACATTAGGTGTTGAAACCACCAGTTTAGCTGCGGTCATTGCAGCTGCAGGTTTAGCTGTCGGTTTGGCCTTGCAGGGTTCTTTGTCCAACTTCGCCGGAGGGGTATTATTGATGATTTTTAAACCATACAAGATTGGAGATTTGGTAGAAGCTCAAGATGTACTCGGAGTTGTAAAAGAAATTGAAATTTTCACAACAAAATTAGTATCTCCAGACAATAAGCTTTTAATTGTACCTAATGGCGCTATGGCTAATGGAAATATTACTAACTACACTGCAGAAGGTAAAATTCGTGTTGACACCGTAATAGGAGTAGCTTATGAAGAAGATATAAAACAAGTAAAAGAAGTGTTGATGGAAGTTTTAACTTCTAATCCAAAAGTTTTAAAAGACCCTGCACCATCTGTTAATGTATTAGAACTTGCTGATAGTTCTGTTAACTTCGCGGTTAGACCTTTTTCTAAACCTGAGGATTATTGGGATGTATATTTTGCAACCTATGAAAATTGTAAAATTGCTCTTGACAAGGCTGGCATTGAAATTCCTTATCCACATGAGGTTGAGGTTATTAAACAAACAAAATAGAATTACTAAATATTATTACTTAAAGACCGCTATTTCGCGGTCTTTTTTTATTAGTCATTTCTAAGGACATATTGACCGGGAAATCTACAACTATTTCTCACTTTTCCTTAGACTCCGTTCAGGAAGACAGTTTGAAATTTATTAGATTAAATTCCCGTATAGTTAGCAGGAGTAATCTGCTTTAGTTCTTTTTTGATAGTATCAGAAACTTCTAGGGTTTCAATAAAATCGGCTATTGAAGCTTGATTGATTTTTTCGTTGGTACGTGTCAATCCTTTTAAAGCTTCATAAGGGTTAGGGTATCCCTCTCTTCTTAAAATTGTCTGGATAGCCTCCGCAACAACGGCCCAATTATTTTCTAAATCTTCTTCGAATTTATCAGCATTTAATACCAATTTATTTAAGCCCTTTAAAGTAGATTGGAATGCCACTAAGGTATGTGCAAATGGTACCCCTACATTTCGTAAAACAGTGCTGTCCGTTAAATCACGCTGTAATCTAGAGATAGGTAATTTTGCAGATAAATGTTCAAATATGGCATTTGCCAAGCCCAAATTACCTTCAGAATTTTCAAAATCGATAGGGTTTACTTTATGGGGCATAGCAGAAGAACCAACTTCTCCCTTTTTAATTTTTTGTTTAAAATAATCCATAGAAATATAAGTCCACATATCTCTATTTAAATCAACAATAATCGTATTGATTCGCTTTAAGCAATCAAATAGCGCGGCCATATGATCATAATGCTCAATTTGAGTGGTTGGAAAGGAATGATGAAGACCTAATTTTTCTTGCACAAATTCTTTTCCGAACGACCTCCAATCAATTGATGGGTAAGCGACTTGGTGGGCATTATGGTTTCCTGTGGCTCCGCCAAATTTGGCTGCTGAAGGAATATCATTTAGTAAATCAAACTGTTGCTTCAATCGTTCTACGTAGACCTCAATTTCTTTGCCCAAACGAGTAGGGGAAGCTGGTTGACCATGTGTCCTGGCAAGCATTGGAATGTCATTCCACTCGGTTGCCAGACTTTTTAATTTTTCAAAAACCTCAAAATATACGGGTACATAAACATCGTTCATTGCAGCCTTTATAGAAAATGGGACAGCCGTGTTATTTATGTCTTGGGAAGTAAGCCCAAAATGAATAAACTCTTTGAATTCGGTAAAACCAAGCTCGTCAAATTTTGTCTTAATAAAATACTCTACTGCTTTTACATCATGATTTGTAGTCTTCTCAATTTCTTTTATTGCCAAGGCATCTTCTGACGAAAAATTTTGATGGATTTTTTGAAGCGCAGAAAATTTCGAAGCGTCAAAAGCTGATAGTTGTGGTAGTGGAATTTCACAAAGTGCTATAAAATATTCGATTTCAACTTGAACTCTATATTTAATTAGGGCTTCCTCAGAAAAATAATTTCCTAAAGCTTCTGTTTTACCACGGTAACGACCGTCAATCGGAGATATAGCGTTCAACTGATTTAAAGACATCTGACAATATTTAAGCGGCAAAGATAATTATCAGTAGTCAGTAATCAGTTGTTAGTTATAATATTTTTAATTTACTGCCTACTACCTAACGCTTTAAGAGCTAGTAGCGTTTTCTGCGCTCTATTTTTGTACCCAACAGTTCCCGAATGAATGGAATTTTCTAGAATGGGCTCTAGTTCAGGATGAATCCATTTAAACTCTGTTCCCAAATATAGTAAGCTTGTCATTGCAAATACCTTGGCAGCTACTTTTCGAGAACCTATCAACCAATCAAAACAAGCACTAACAATTTTCTCAAGAGAAGCGTTATCCAAACCCGCAATATACTCTGGGTCTTGTTTTTTATATTTTGCTAAAACCAACAACTCACAAACATGGGCAATTGGCCTAATACAAGATTCTGAATTCAGGTTTTCTAATCCATTGGCAAAATCTTTAGAATAGGGCAGTAGCAAGCTTAGGTCTTTCCGCATTAAATGGTCAAAAACCCAACTTGCGTTAAAGGTACCTTCTTTATCCTCTATCCAAATGGCCTCTAAAATCGTACCGACCAACTCAGGAAAATGAGCTAATTCACTGACCAATAGCATAATCTTTTCTTTTGATAAACGACCCGAATTTAGTCTTGTATGTAGTTCGTCAGCGGTCATTAAAGCAGGGCACTATTTTCTATTAATTGAGATACCAAAATAGGAACACCAACAGAAGCATTTTCTTCAATGACTTTCAAATTCGTATAATCCGATGGGTTTATACTTGGTTTTGGATCAATAAAATAAATTGGTATTCCTTGAGGGGCATAATTCGCCAAACTCGCCGCTGGATATACCTGCATTGAGGTGCCAATAATAATGAGAATTTCTGCTTGAGATGTTATGTCTATGGCAGGTTCTAACATAGGCACCATTTCCCCGAACCAAACGATATGTGGCCTAAGTTGATTTCCATTACTATCGGTATCACCTAAGTTTAGATCTATGGTCCAGTCATGAACAACACTTTCATCAACAATGCTTCTAACTTTTAACAGTTCTCCATGTAAATGAAGTACATTGGCACTTCCAGCTTGTTCATGTAGGTTGTCAACATTTTGTGTGATTATAGAGACATCAAAATGACTTTCTAACTTTACCAAAGCATGATGTCCATCATTTGGTTTGACCTGTACTAATTGTCTTCTACGTTGATTGTAAAACTCGAATACTAATTCTGGATTTTTAGCAAAACCCTCGGGTGAGGCAACTTCCATGACATCGTGCCCCTCCCATAGTCCGTTGGCGTCTCTAAAAGTTTTTAGACCACTCTCAGCGCTCATTCCGGCTCCGGTCAATACTACTATTTTTTGCTTCTCCATAAATTCAAAATTAGCATTTTCAGATTTTATTTTCTAGTTAATGGTTAAAACCCTGCAATTCTATTGCAGCTACTTTAG
>CAYGUZ010000244.1:0-3771 GCA_964353215.1 uncultured Flavobacteriaceae bacterium | reverse complement strand
TCTGTATAATCAAATGTAATAATATCAGTAAGCGTATCGTGGTTTAAATACTCTAGGTTGATATTACTTAAGTACTCATCGTCGCAAAAAATATAATTCAAATTACCTAATGATGAATTCTCTTTTTCTATAATCCTACTTATCCAATCGGAAAACTTTAAACTATCTTCTAACCTAAAATCTACTTCGTAGTGAAAATCAACCTTCATCTTTAAAATAGTTCTTGACCTTTTGCTTGTAATTTTGCCGCAAAGGTAAGGCTTGTCTATTTAAAATCTCAATGGTATTGGTATTGTTGTTCAATAGAGTTGGTTTTGTCAAAATAGGATTTTCAAACTGGTTTACATTTGTTTTACTTTCTCGCTCTTTTTTCTCCCCTTGCTCTAAAACGGCATTCTCTAATGTTAACAACTGTTGTTGAATGCTGTTCATCTTATTCACCGTGCGCTGCGTTATTCCGTTTTCTAACAAATCATTTTCGAAATCTTCCATTTGTTGAACCAACTTTTTTGCCAAATCCCGTTTATCTTTTTGAACTATATTTTCTAATTGCTGCTCTAACTTATTACGCAATACCTGTTGCTCCTTATAAATCTCAAAGATTTCTTTCAGTTCCTCTTCCGACTGACCGCTACCTCCTTGGCCTTCACTATTTCCTTTTCCTTCACCTTTTTCTCCATTTTTTCCTTTACCATCGTCGCCATTTTCACCATTATTCCCTCCATCACCCTCTTTGCCAGAACTACCTTCTTTTCCTTCATTTCCTTCTTTTCCACTTACGGCATTTTCACCTTTTTCGCCTTTTCCTTTTCCACCCTGTTTTCCTTGTTGACCAGATTGCCCTTGTTGCCCCATCTTTTCCTGTAAGCTTTGTTGTCCTTTAATAATATCTGGCAACTGTGCATCATCTCCTTTACCCTGGCCGGAACCAGACTGCATACTCTGCTGCATATTGTCCAATAGCTTGGCCAAAAAATCCGCTAAGGTATTCGACGCTGTCAATACATACTGCTGATATGAAGCTCCTTGGTACATTTGATTTTCCGCTATACTCTCCAAAGTTTTATCTATATTATAATACACCTCCGTTATCTGCTCATTTACTACTTCTGAAAGTTCTGCCCTACGTAATGATAAGGCAAAAAGACTGTCATCTACATGCTCAAAAAGTCCCCGTAATTCTTTTTGTTCCCGCACTGTACTTGAAAACTCAGAAATATTACCTCTAGCTTCTTGAATATTATCAAATAACTTTTCTTGCTTAAAGGAAAATGTAATAAGATTGTCTAAAATCTGTCTCAGCATCTCAGCATCCTCCGCAATAGATGAACCGCCTCCGGATGAAGATGAACTTTGCTCCAAACTTTCGCTCATCTCCTTCATTTTTTGTGCAGCTGACTTCTGCTTTTTTGAAGCGTTATCCTCAGCATTTTGTTTTTCTTCACTCCGGGAAGACTCCTCTATACCCTGATGCTTGTTTATCTCTTTTAAAGCATCTTGCTGATCCTTTTTAACCGCTTCTTGTTTTTGTTCACTGATGTCAATATCGAGTGGCTTTTTTAAAGCTTGATTGTCCTTTTTAAGTTCCTCTAATTCCTTTGACAATTCATTAAAAATTTCATTTAACTTCTGTTGTTGCTCATTAGAAAACTCCTCATCTTTCTTAACTTCTGATAGTAATTCTTGTGTTTTGGAAAGCTCATCTAATTCTTTCGCCAACTGTGAAGCTTTCTCCGTTACATAATACCGCTTGGTCAATTCTAAAAGCTGTTCCAGATTACGTTCACTGTTACTTTGTTTCTTGCTGAGCTCTTCCAATCGCTTCTTTAAATCTTCTTTATTAATCTTATCGGCAACTTTATTTAATTCTTCTAAAAGCTTTTTGTTCTTTTCTGCCTCCAATTCTTGACGCTCTAAACGCTCTCTTAACAGTTCGTTCAACTCATCATTATTCTCGCTCTTATTCAAATTATCTTTAAGTTCTTTGCTGAACTTTTGCATCATCGATTCTTGACGCTCCTGCTTTTGTAAATAATCCTTTATCTGATTCTGTTCATTGAAATTAAGATTACTGTTCTCCTTCTGTCTATCGTTAATTTTCTGTAGCTCTTCTTTTTGCTCCTTGAAGTTCTCCAAAGACTTGTCCAAGTTCTGCAAAATCGATTTTTGAGACTCTAACTCCTTGTTTTTCAATTGATTTTCATCATATACAGTAGTACTAAACACTTGACTTTTAGTAGATTTGCCATTTCGCAGGCCGTCGTTATCAACCACCTCGAAGTATAGATCATAATCCTCGCCCTCTTGTAAATTTATGCCTGACGGAAATGTATAATAGAACTGTTCTACATTACTCTTGGCCTGAAGCAAAGCCAATTTTTTACCAAGCTGTGGTTTGTTTTTAGGATAATAGACCAAGCTAATATTCTTTAAACCAATATCATCGGCAGCCAACCCGGCATAATAGGATAGATTCGGATTTAAAGAGTCCAACGTTTGTTCGACTTTAACTGACGGGTAAGCATCCTTAACAACCTCCAACTGATAACCCAAAGTTTCGTAAGCCTTCACATTAGCGTTTGAAGTGACCAACTCGTAATCTAAATCTGAGTAAATCAGTTTTGAAAGGGTGAATCGCGAATCATACTTCAGAAAACCAAGTATTGTATCTTTTGTTGTCAAATCTAACGCATCGGTGTTTGTGCCAACAATACTCCAAGTAACCTTTGTTCCTTCAGGAATTGTGGCATTACCAGTACCCTTTAAAACTTCATTACGCTTGCCAAGATATCGTGGATAAGTCAAGTTCATTTCAAAATTTTGAATTGCCGGAACTTTTCCTACGGTAACGCTATACACTTTAGAATCAAATCCGTTCGCAGAAAAATAAAATTCAGTTGAGTTAAATGGAGCCTGAAAAGTAAATTGAAACTGTCCGTCGACTTCTTGCATAAGTAGTTCATTTCCATCGATGACGACTGCAACGTTTTCCGGTCTAACCTTTCCCTCAGTAATTAAATTTAGTGTGAGAGCCTCATCCTCTAAAACATTTAAGTTCTCATTGAGCAGTTGAAAAGAAAATGGAGCGGGCGGCTCATAGGCCACATCATAATTTACTACCCGTTTATACGACCCAAAAAACGCTGCAATATTACCAGAAAACCAAATCAACCCAAACAACAAAACAGGAATCAGAACGTACTTAGCATATTTAAAGTTCTCTTTAAAATCAACCGCTTTTACAAAAGGGATTGGTCCCATTTCTTGAGAGCGTTGTTCTATTGCCGCAACAAGCAAGTCTGACCCTTGATTACTATCAGCCAAATCTAAAAGGTTAACCAGCTTGTCGGCCACATCAGGAAAATGCTTTCCGATCAACATAGAGGCCTCTCTTTTTGAAATGCCCTTTTTTACCTTGAATAGATAAAACAAAGGTGTCAAAATAAAACGATAAAGAAGAACCAACTCGATGCCGACAAAAACCAATAATAGTATAAAACGTAAGGTGGACCCCAACCAAAGAAAATACTCCACAGCCGTTATAATCAAGAAGAAAAGTAGCCCAAGGGTTATAAATAACAAAAGCCCTTTTACCAAAAGTTTCGTGTAATACTTTTTGGTAAAGGCGTTTAGCTTTTTAAGTATGCTATTAAAACTGTTCAAAATACGCTATATTTAATACCAAGATACCCGTTGTTTCAAAATGGGGCTGAAAATTTTATGTTAAAATAGATGATATGAAGGATTTAACGTCTTCAACGAATTCTATTT
>CAYGUZ010000243.1:0-3778 GCA_964353215.1 uncultured Flavobacteriaceae bacterium | reverse complement strand
TAAAGCAAAAAACATGAAATAAAAAAATTAGATGAACTTGCGTCAGACCCAATAGCATCTTACAATACTTTTATTGAACCACTTCAACAACTTTCGGATTACCATGAATTACAATCTTACTTAGACGATGATCTTAAAAAATCAAAAGAGTTATATTCTGCTATTCATCCTGAAATAAAATGCTTTTTGCAAGTAAGTTATCAATTAGGGCCATAGTTACTTGAGAAATTGATATTAATATCTCTACGGAAGTATTAGCCCAATACAAATAGAACGACCAAATGTTATAATATCCTAAGGAAATGCTAATCAATTCTATTAAACAATATTCCGATCCCCTCTACAATATTCAAATTGACGCGTATGATAAAATTGATTAAAGCTTATGACAAAAATTTAAAAAGCGTATTTGGATACTACATGGCATTTAAGGAGTTGTCTAATGATGAAAATCGACCAAAAAAGGAGATGAATATTAGTTTTGAAAGACGACTAATCATTTATTTTAAAACTATTGATAACTATGTTAAAGCTAGTAGAGAATTAAAAGCATTGGCTGAAGATGGAAAAGAATATGACAGAATGAAGCAGAGAGCAAAGACAATGGGTATTGGTTTTGCCTCCGCTAGTCATGAAAAAGTTCTAAAAACAGCTGAAAGTATAATTAGCAGCTCTAACAGCTTAAACTAAATACTTAAAGTTTCTATTTAGAGAGCTTTTCACTGTTTACAGGGATACCTGTTAGTTCTTATTTCACTAGCTTAAAAGTATGAAAAGAAACAGGACGAAAGACCCGGGCGAACGGATTCTATTATGGGGAACTGTGGCCATCTTACTTGCTTATAGCTGCCACTATCTATATCAAAAAGACTGGTCAACAATTACTGAAAAAGAAGAGAAACTAGAAAAAAAGCTAAGCTATTTTGACTATGGAACAATTACAAATAATACATATTGTAATGATCTATTTGGTTTTCGCATTCATATTCCTGATGACCACCAACCCTTCTACAAAAAATATAAGTACTTTAAAAACAATGAAAATAAAAAAGATTCCATCCTAAACGGGCCAAAGTTGGCTGCGAGGGTCAAAGAACATGATTTATTGATAATTGAACCCAAATTCATTGAAAAAAATCCTGTTGAGATGGGTACAGAAGAAATCAGTACGTATTTGAAACTAAAAACACAACAAGAACGCTTTGGCCCCGAATATCAGATGGCCATTAGAATTCATCATCTTTCAGAAACTTCTTTGGAGTCTTATACCAACAAATTTCAAAACCTCCATAATCCCAATTATGGAAACCGACAAATGAAAACAATATCAGGTGTTGAATTCATTGAATTACATGGCATTGAACAACATGGTGATGATTCACCTGGCCGTGTTATGTTTCGAATGTTAGGTGGAAAAAATAGGCATATTATCTCACTGTTTACCGTTATTCATAATTATGCTTTTAGCATAGATTTGTTTTACCAAACAGAAGAACAAAAATATACCCTACTGAAAATCTTAGACACCCTAGAATTTCACGATTGAACAGCCATTTTTTAGAGCGAAGTGCAGTTTTTGAAATTATCTAAAACCTTAACTTTACCTCATGGAGCACTCTTTACTAAAAAAAGTATATTCTGCTGAGTATTTTCAAAAACAAGGTGCAAAATTACTTTCACTTCTCACTGACCATTTGATAGCTACAACCAGCGAAGAAAACCCTAAAACCCTAATTTGGAATACACCTGATAAAGAATTACAATTTTGGAAGCTCTTTTTAGAAGAAGGTGATAAAGAAGACTTCTTTCCAGAAGTTTTAAATAGAACAACCCATACACATCATCCAAAATATATTGGTCATCAGGTGTCTGCCCCTGCCCCAATAACCATTTTAACCGCCATGGCAAGTGCACTATTGAATAATGGAATGGCCGTTTATGAAATGGGGATGTCACCTTCAGCCATCGAAAAAGTTGTTGCAGAACTTATCGGCAACAAAATAGGTTATGATTCAAACTCAGGAGGATTACTTACCTCAGGAGGGACACTGGCGAATTTAACTGCTTTGCTATCTGCAAGAAAAGCAAAAATTAATCATGACATCTGGAATGAGGGATATTCTGAACACTTAGGGGTGCTAGTTTGCGAGCAAGCTCACTATTGCATAGATCGAGCTGCTAAAATTATGGGGTTGGGCGAAAAAGGCATTGTTAAAATACCTTCTAAAGCCGATTTTTCGATGGATATTTCGCAATTAGAAAGTTCTTACCAGGCGGCGACAGAAAAAGGAATTAAGATTTTTGCCATTGTAGGAAGTGCACCCTCTACGGCGACAGGAGCTTATGATGACTTAAAGGCAATAGCCAATTTTGCCAATGAAAAAGATATATGGTTTCATGTAGACGGTGCTCATGGCGGTGCCGCTATTTTTTCAGATAAATACAAACACTTGCTAAGTGGCATAGAAAAATCTGACTCGGTGGTCATCGACGGGCATAAAATGATGTTAATGCCTACTATTACTACAGCTTTACTTTTTAAGAATAAACTACATGCACAGCACACCTTTAGCCAAAAAGCGGACTATTTGTTAAGTGATGAAGTTGAAGAAGATTGGATAAATAGCGGTAAAAAGACTTTTGAGTGTACCAAAACCATGATGTCTATGCACTGGTACATTCTTTTTAAATTTTATGGAGAAAAAGTATTCAATGAATATGTCACACGACAATATGATCTGGCCAAAGACTTTGAGGAACTTCTTGTTGCCGATCCAAATTTTGAACTAGCAGCTTCTCCAATGTCCAATATTCTTTGTTTTAGATATCTGGACCCATCAAAAAATGATGAAGATTTAAACGATTTAAATGCCAGAATACGCCAAAATCTATTAGAAGATGGTGAGTTCTACCTAGTGCAAACCAAGCTTTCAGAGATTCATTATCTCAGAACATCTTTAATGAATCCATTTACGACCATTCAACATCTAACAGCACTTTTAAGTAAAATAAAAGAAGTTGCGCTCACTTTAAAGTAATCTATGATTAGCGTAAAAAATGATATCTTCATACAGTAACTAGAGGTTTCAACGCAATAAATATATTTTAAAATGATTTTAAAAAAAATAGGGTCGTGCCTTGTTTTAGGTTTTTCGTTTTTATTGAATGCGCAACCTAGCACAGAAGTATATGTTTTTGATTTAAGCATTGAGGGCAACAATGTACTTTTGTCTAATCCGAAAAACATATCCAATAACGACGGTTATGATAATCAACCATCTTTTTTAAATGATACAGCTATTCTCTTTGCCTCTACAAGATCAGACCAAACAGATATTAGACTGTTCGATATTGAAGCGGGAAGTATCAGTTCTTGGATTACGGACACCCCTACGGGAAGCGAATACTCGCCATTAAAAATTCCGAATAAAAATGCCGTATCTGCCATTCGTTTAGATTTAGATGGCTTGCAACGACTTTATGAATATGATATTCGAAACGGCAACTCTAAACCAATTTTAAAAAATCTGAAAGTTGGGTATCACGTTTGGTATAATGATCATATTTTGGTTTCAACCGTTTTGATTGAAAACAGAATGGATTTGGTTATTAATAACCTGAAAGATAAAACCAATTACACTATTCAGAAAAATGTAGGCCGTAGTCTATCAAAAATTCCCAATTCTGATTTAATAAGCTTTGTGAGTAAAACGGGTAAAGCTTGGCAAATAAAATCGTTGAACCCTATTACCGGGGCTACACAAAACATAGTAAATAC
>CAYGUZ010000242.1:0-3787 GCA_964353215.1 uncultured Flavobacteriaceae bacterium | reverse complement strand
AAATAACCCTATTTCGTAGAGAATTATTCAAATCTATGCTATTTTTGACAATTGTTATGCGTGCATAATAAAAAATACGTGACAACTATGTTTTTAAAAGAATTTGAAATTCGTTGGAGTGATATTGATGCTAACCGGCATTTGGCAAATTCAGCCTATATTAATTTTATGAGCCATACACGTATGGCCTATTTAGGGCAATTGGGTTTTAATCAAAGTTCTATGGCTAAATACAACATAGGTCCGGTGGTCTTTTATGAGCATATGCATTATTTTAAAGAGGTATTCGCAGGAAAACCTGTTCAGGTTTCTCTGGGTTTTAAGGGGATGAGTGAAGATGGAATGTTTTTTGAATTTCAGCACGACTTTTATGATGCCAAGGGAAGAAATTTTGCACGATGTGAAATGATGGGCGCATGGATGGATTTGGCCGAACGTAAGTTAATGGCCTTGCCTCAAGTTTTTATGGACGCTTTCGATACTGTTGAGCGTACTGCTGATTTTAGACTTTTGACCAAAGAGGACACCCGCAAGTTTGCTAGAACTCCTAAGGATTTGACTTAGACTTTTTACTTGCCAAATACACGCCTAACAAGACCAAAGCTGCTGCACCGATTTTAACCGCTGTTAAGCTATCTTTTCCTGTAAGTAATGCGAACAAAATTCCGAATAAGGGCTGTAAATAGATAAAGGCCCCTATGGTTGAGGCTTTAAGTTGTGTCATGGCAAAAATGTTAAAAAGATAGGTCATAAAGGTGGTGCAAATGATGACAAAGGCTATCGTGCCATATGCCCAGATCGGCATAGTACTCCACTTAATTTCAAGAACCTGGGGTAAACCGATAGGAAGGTTAAAAACAACCGCAATAAGAAAAAGCCATCGCATTAATGTGAAAGGGTGGTATTTTGCCAAAAGTGTTTTTGCAACGATTAGATAGCCTCCATAAGCTGTTGCATTTATTATAAACAGCACATTCCCAAAAGGAATATTTGGTGCATCTTGCCTTAGCTCGGCACCAAAAAGAACCAAGGCCAGGGCTCCTATAAAGCCTAGGGCAATACCAAGACCTTTATTGAGGGTGACCCGTTCTTTAAGATACAATGCAGATAAGACAATAACCACAATAGGACTTACCGTCATTAACACCGAACTATTTATTGGGGTAGAAAGCTCTAAGCCCTTAAAGTAAGCCAACATATTAACGACCATACCTAATAGAGCGGCCAATATTACTTTGCCCCAATCTTTACGATCGATCCTTTCTTTTGGCCCTAAAAATGAAATGCTCCAAAAAAGAGCTGCAACCCCTATAACCCTAAGCAGAATAAACCCAAAAGGCCTAACATGGTCAGGCATCACGCCTTTAGCGATAGTGTGATTTATAGCATAGATAGTGGTTGCGCCAAGTGCCGCTAAAAAAGCAAGCGTACGTTTACTCATTAGTGCAATGCTGCTTTTGCGCCTTCAACTTGCTTTTTAGCGTTACCAATAAAGATTTCGTTATCAACCAGTACAACAGGGCGTTTTAAAAAGGTATAATGTTCCAGAATAAGGTTTTTATAATCTTCTTCACCTAATTCTTGGTTATTTAAACCTCTTTGTCGAAATAGCATTGCCCTGCGGCTGAATAAATCCTCATAACTATCGGTTAAAGCTCTCATTTCTTCCAATTCATCAGGTGTTACGCCCTTAGATTTTATTTCTCTTAGTTCAACGCCGTCAAGAGGCTCCAATTCTTTTACTATTTTTTGACAGGTTTTGCAGGTTTCTAAGTGGTATATTTTTTTCATTTTCCGTGGCTTAAATTTCTTATGCAAAGAAACCCAATTCTATTAAATTGAACTATTTTTAGCCTCATCTTAATATATGGCCTTGGAAACACAGTTCGACATTGTAATAAAGAACAGAGCGCGTTTACACCATTATTTAGAAACTACGCCCAAAGAAGAATTAGTTAAAATTCCGAAAGGTTTCAATAATAATATCTGGTGGAACATTGCCCATGTAATGGTAACGGAACAAAAACTTATCTATGGCTTAAGTGGACTTCCCCTTGGTGTCTCTGAAGAAATGATTGCGAAATACGGCAAAGGCAGTTTTCCTCAAGAAAACCCATCTGATACCGAGATGGCATTAATAAAAACATTACTTCTTGCGCTTCCTGAAAAAACAAGATCAGATTATAATAATGGGGTGTTCGCGGATTTTAAAAGTTACATGACCACTACGAAAGTAGAATTGAACGCTGTAGAAGATGCTATTGCGTTTAATGCATTTCATGAAGGGTTGCACCTTGGTAGCATTATGGCCTTGGCAAGAGTATTAAAGGCGTAGTTTTTATTTTATGAAAGCACTTTGGCATAATCCGCGTGACACATAGTATTTGAAACTAAATTAACACCCTGTACTTTTCTTTTAAGAATTGATTGGCATCCGCATAAGGAATTAGCAATTCAATCGGGCCATCGGCGTATGAAGCGACTTCGTATTGGTTGTAAATAAGTTGAATGCCTTCTTCGGTAAACCCTAAGTTTTCAGGTAGGTGAAAAACTTCACCAGAAAACATAAATCCCGTAGCGTTTATGGAGCCTTGCTCTGGAATTTCTTGATCATTTCTAAACTTTGTTTCGGCAAAATCAATAAAACCCTCTAAATCTTTGAAAAGTTGGTAGTTTTCTAGTTCAACATTTTTCTCTTTATCGAAATTTAAAAAAATGGATTCGCTATGCCCATGGGCCCCGCCAGTAAAGGTATAAGTGTCTAAAATTAGGGATAGCAAGAATGCGTTCTCGTAACTTATTTCTCCATTTGCATTTGCTTCCCAACCAATTGCTTCGTCATTAAATTCGTTCTTAAAATTTTGGTAGCTCTGACTAAACGAGGCCATGGCCTGCGCTACTGAATTTACATTACTACTATCCTCAAATTTTAAATGATAAATGAGTTCTTCATCAACCGTGGTATTAACTTTTTCGGCAATACGGGTTTCGCCCAGAGCTCTAGGAATCGTAATCTTAATTTTTGGGCAGTCAATACAAGACTTATTTTTAAGTTCTGTAGTTTCAAACGTAAGCTTTGCTTCGTTTTCGCAACCAAGCAAAGGCAGTATTGTTAATAGAAAAAAAAACAAGTTTTTCATTAGGGCAAGTTAGATGTCAAAAATAAGCACTTGTCTTCAGTTATGGTAAGATTGATTACTCCAAAACTTAACAATACCTTTGTTATCATAATTTTATACGATGAGTAAACAAGATTTAAAATTCAATAGTAAAACAATTCACGGAGGTCAAGAACCAGATGCGGCCTATGGTGCGGTAATGCCGCCCATATACCAAACTTCCACCTATGCCCAAACTACGCCGGGCGGTCATAAAGGGTTTGAGTATTCACGCAGTGCCAACCCAACAAGAACGGCATTGGAGAATTCGTTGGCCAGTATTGAAAATGGTTCGTATGGATTGGCTTTTGCAAGTGGATTGGCAGCTATCGATGCGGTAGTAAAATTGTTGAATCCTGGAGATGAGGTGGTTTCTACCAATGATCTCTACGGCGGCAGCTATCGAATTTTTAAGCAGATTTTTGAAAAATACGGTATTACATTTCATTTTATCGGCATGCAATCCCTAAATCAAATAGAAGCTAAAATCAATTCGAACACAAAACTGATTTGGGTAGAAACACCGACCAACCCGATGATGAATGTTATTGATATTAAAGGAGTTTCTGCTCTTGCAAAAAAGCATGACCTGTTGTTGGCGGTTGATAATACCTTCGCTACACCATATT
>CAYGUZ010000241.1:0-3794 GCA_964353215.1 uncultured Flavobacteriaceae bacterium | reverse complement strand
TTACGTTTAATAATTTTTCAATATATTTAAACAAAATTTAAATCGTAACATTTTGAAAAGTTGGATTATTGTAAGCACATTTTTTTGTCTGTGGATTTCAACTATGTTCAGTGGTTCGACCCAAACGTATTTGGCCTACGCTCTAATACTAACATTTGGTGTTTTGCATGGCTCGAATGATATTAGTGTAATTCGGATAAGCGCAAAAAAAAATGGACTCTCTTTTGGTTTTTACAGGGTTTTAGGCTATTATATTCTCACTGTTTGCAGTATATCGCTCTTATTTTTGTGCTATCCCCCAGCTGCACTTATCTTATTTATTATGTTGAGTGGCTACCATTTTGGTGAGCAACATTTGAGTAGTAAGTCTACCAATGAATCACTATTTTCGAAACTATTGTACTTCTTCTACGGACTAACAATATTGTTTATGATATTTTATTTAAATATAGACAAAGTGATTTTGATACTTGAAGAGGTAACCGGGTATAAAATTATAGATGTCTTTTTTGGATATGGATTGTTAGGGGCAGGCTTTTTTCTTACCACGACTCTGGTATACATGAGTGTTACAAGAAAAATCTTGGTTAATCTGATTGAAGAATTTTTCTACTTATTGGTACTTTTCGTTGTTTTTTCGACTGCAAATCTTCTTTGGGGGTTTTGTATTTATTTTGTAATCTGGCATAGTCTGCCTTCACTTAAAGACCAGATTAAGTTTCTATATGGAAATTCAGGTAAGCAGCACTTTATCAAGTATTTGCGTTCTTCTTGGGTTTATTGGTCGGTATCGGTAGTAGGTCTTTGTGTTTTATTTGCTTTTTTTATTGATAATAGGGCACACCTTATTTCTATATTGATTTATTTCTTGGCAGCTATCACTTTTCCTCATGTTATAGTGATGTCTAGACTTAAACATTCTTAAAATTTAACCCTGAAACTAATATTAGGCGTAATGCCTAACGAACTATTTATGACCGTTTCAATTTCGTTGTTTTCCGAAACACGGTAATATTGATTTAAAATATTTTTTCGATTGGTCAGGTTCAAGACCGAAATGCTTGCGCTACCTTTTAATTTTCTGGTAATATTGAAGCCATAGTTGGCAGAGGCATCGACTCTCAAGTATTCGGGCAGTCTACTGCTATTAGGCTCTTCGTAATTGATCCT
Source organism: uncultured Flavobacteriaceae bacterium (assembly GCA_964353215.1). Lineage (GTDB taxonomy): Bacteria > Bacteroidota > Bacteroidia > Flavobacteriales > Flavobacteriaceae > Croceitalea. The sequence continues at coordinate 2,624 of CAYGUZ010000241.1, read as the reverse complement.
ATTGGGAAATGAGGTAGTATCTAAAGCTGTATCTCCTTCTTGTGGTGCAGTAAATGGCTTACCTGTTCTATAATTAATCCCTAGGCCCAACTTGAGTTTTTTTATGCTGTAGGTACCGGCTATGGTTATCGCATGGCGTACATCCAAATTGTTTGGAAAAAGGTTTGGAGGAATGCTGTCGAAATTATAGTCATTCTTATTGTAGGTATAACTAAGCCAAGTACTATAGTTGCTACCTCTTTTATTGATTAAAAATTCAACACCTTTGACATCGTATTCGCCTATTTCTCCACTAAACTGATTTTGATTTTGAAAACCTTGGGTTCTGGTGCTAATACCTTCGACCTTTTTGTAGAATCCTTCCAATCCGACATAAAAAGAATTTTTCTCGTAGTTAAGTCCAATAGAACCTTGCTTACTTCGTGTGATAGGTAATTCATTTTCATCTGAAAGAATCCAACGCCTTTTTTCAACACCTAAAAAGTTTTGTTCTAAGTCTATTACTTGATTGGTAGATTGACTTTTAAATTCTCCTAAGAGTTGCGCCCGTAGGTTTTTAGCTAACCTAAAATTCACATTTAATCTAGGCTCTAACAACCATTTAGAAAAAGTATCAAGATTTTCGATGTAGTTGACACGTAGTCCGCCACTCGCAATAAGCCTATTTTCAAAAGAAGTATAGTTGATTTGTGAGTAGGGAGCGTGTATTCGAACGACACCTCTAATTTTCGAGTCAAAAGGAGGTTGTGTAACATTGGTAATATTTGTTATGCCCGTTTCAATATATTGGTAGCCGTTACCCCAAGACAACTGGTCAGAAATGGAGCAGGTAGAATCAAATTTCAAGGCATTTTCGATAACCGTATTTTCTTGAATGAGAAGCTGATTATTATTAAAAAAGTTTTCTGCACCTAGATTATATTTGGACACATATACGTTTAAATGTGATGAGAATTTAGAATTCCATTGACTTTGCAGTTGTAAGCCTAGCGAAACATTGGTCTGATCTAAAAAGCTTTGCGCTGTTTCACTGATGTTCGTATTTGTTTGTTTATATCTTAAATCATTGGTTATGCCAATAAAATTGAGACGCAATTTTTGATTTTCATTTATGTTATAAAGTAGTTTTGCCGTAAAATCATAAAAAAGAAAAGTGACATCCCTATTAATATTTTCATCAACGGTTTGATTCTGCTGATTCTGTATTTCTGAATCTTGAAAAGCCCGTTTTGTAAAACTATTATAGGTCGGTGTGTTTAAAAAATCGGTGATCGAACGACGTGCAGAGAATTGAAAAGCTACTTTGTCATTTATTGGAAATTGACCATATACATCTCCGCTAATGAGGTTTATACCTGCCCCGCCGACAAAAGAACCCGCAATATCATCTTTGGTTTCCATGCTGATGACACTACTGACACCATCTCCATATTGTGTTGGTGTGCCATTTTTGTACAGCGTTACCTTATCCGTTAGATAAGGGTTAAAAGCCGAAATTAATCCAAAAAAATGACCAGATTGATATAATTTAATTCCGTTCCATAGTATAAGGTTCTGGTCATTTGTGCCCCCGCGGACATTGATATCGGAAACAGTTTCATCAATACTCTTAACACCAGGTAATGCCTGAACCGATTGTAGTACGTCAGGTTCAATAAGACCAGGTAATATTCCTAATTCTGCAGTATTCAGGGTAATGCTCGCGTCGACTTGTTTTACAAGACCCGAAGTCAGAAACTTATAAACGACAACCTCATCAAGATGTTCTAAATTTTCATCAAGTAAGATGTTTGGACAGGTATTGGTGTCCGCAAGCTCGTCTATTGTAATGTAGCGAGTTATATAGCCTAAATAACGAACTTTAAGAGATGCTGTTCTAGGAATGTCGTTAAGTGAAAAACTACCGTTTAAATCGGTTACAATGGCTATTTCGCTTCCTAAAACTTCTACTGTAGCCCCGGGTATGGTATTTTGGGCATAATTATCGAATACGTTTGCACATATCGACACCAAAGAACTTTTGACTATTGTATAGTAGCGATCACTTAATTTTTCAATCTTGAGCTTAGTCTCCTTCTCTAGTGCTGTTAAAATTGAATTTAAATTATTGAAGTTGGGCGCACTAATGGTTAGGCCACTTAAATCTTCATCTACAAATGAAAATTTAACGTCATATTTTTCTTCTAGTTGAACCAAATAAGATTTTAGGGCAACGGTATTTTTTTCTTGTGCCGATAATGAAGTTGGCGAAAGTAAAAGAAATACTCCAAAAAGAAATAGTATGTATGAACTACGGAATGTCCTCGCCATAGAAAAGCACGTTTTCTCCTTCTAATTTATAGTTGATCTTGGAAGGGGTACTGATACTTTCTAACGCAATTTTTATTGCTGCGTTGCTGAAGGTGCCGGTAAATAATTGATCGGTATCAACATTTTTGGTCTTGACCTTAATATTATATTGTCTTTCAAACTCGGCAAACACATATTTTAGTGGTATGCTTTTAAAAGAACTCTCATTGTTTACCCATGATGGTTGACCATTTTTTATGGCGGTATCATCCATTACTTTTCCATTAACTACAAGAAAAGAAGTTCCTGCAGGTAATTTCTGTTCTTTGTTGTTG
>CAYGUZ010000240.1:0-3816 GCA_964353215.1 uncultured Flavobacteriaceae bacterium | reverse complement strand
CACCTTAGAATTAATATCGATTGAGTTTGTTCGCAATACGAATGCCGAAAACTTTTTTAATGTTTACAATAATTCATATCAACAATTAGATGCAATTGCCGATAATTTTGATGACCCGACAGAGTTTCCTGAACTTGCCGATTTTTTTGTAACCGATGCCGATAATTCTGAAAATCCATTTAGACTGGGCATTCCCAATGGCACAACTGGATTTATAAATTCCGTGACCGCAGCTGGTTTTCCCATTGATAATGAAGACCTTGGCAATGTAAGAAGTATTGAAGAACGCCAAAGGCGTTTAACTGAAAACAACCTTATTTTCTCTTCTAACTTTTCTTTTCAGAAGAACAACCGTATCGACACCAATGACAATAGTTTTTATCAATACAGACTTCAACTAGAAAGTGCAGGAAACGTCTTGTCTGCCTTTTCGAGCTTTATTCCTTTTAACACCGATGATAATGGCCAAAAACTGGTCTACGGCATACCATTTTCTCAGTATGTTAAAACTGATATGGAATATATCAAACATTGGGACTTAGATAAAGGTAGCGTTTTGGCATTTAGAAGTCTTTTTGGTCTAGCTGTACCCTATGGCAATTCGAGCAGCATCCCTTTTGTTCGTAGTTATTTCGGAGGAGGTGCAAATGATAATCGCGCATGGCAAGTGTATTCTTTAGGGCCTGGAAGAACTGAAAATGTAAACGACTTTAACGAAGCTAATTTTAAACTTGGCTTTAACCTAGAGTACCGTTTCCCGATTGTAGGGGATATCAAAGGTGCTCTTTTTGCAGATGCAGGCAATATTTGGAACGTTTTTGACAATGTAAACGATACAGAAGCCACTTTTAATGGTTTTAGTTCTTTAGGGGATATTGCTTTAGGCACCGGTTTTGGACTTAGATATGACCTAAGCTATTTTGTTTTCAGATTTGATTTAGGCTTTAAAACCCACAACCCGGCACGCATCGGTTCAGAAAGATGGTTTACCGATTTTAATCTCAATGAGTCCGTCTTCAATATCGGAATTAATTATCCTTTTTAAGCCTAATTATTTTATTACTTTTGTTTCTTACTTAAATCGCTAACTAACAAAAAATCATATGTCCCACAACATAAAACCAGGTGTAGCAACCGGTAAAGAAGTACAGAACATCTTTAATCACGCAAAAGCTAACAACTATGCATTACCTGCAGTTAACGTAATTGGGTCAGACACTATAAATGGTGTTCTTGAAACTGCGAGAGATCTAAATGCTCCTGTAATAATTCAATTTTCGAATGGTGGTGCCCAATTCAATGCCGGAAAAGGTTTAAGCAATGATGGTCAAAAAGCAGCTATAGTTGGGGCTGTTGCCGGGGCAAAACATGTTCACACCTTAGCTGAGGCTTATGGTGTTTCAGTGATTCTGCATACCGATCACTGCGCAAAAAAGCTATTACCTTGGATTGATGGTCTATTAGATGCTAGTGAAACACATTTTAAGGAAACGGGCAAGTCATTGTTCAGCTCACATATGATAGATCTTTCTGAAGAACCAATCGAGGAAAATATAGCTATCTGCAAGCAATACCTTGAGCGTATGAGCAAAATGGGTATGACCTTAGAAATTGAATTGGGTATTACAGGTGGGGAAGAAGATGGTGTAGACAACACAGATGTTGATGATTCTAAATTATATACCCAACCAGAAGAGGTAGCCTATGCATATGAAGAATTGAGTAAAGTTAGTCCTCAATTTACAATTGCAGCCGCTTTTGGTAATGTTCATGGCGTATATAAGCCAGGTAACGTAAAATTGACCCCGAAGATTTTAAAAAACTCACAAGAGTTTATTTCTGAAAAATATGGCGTAGAACACAATCATATTGATTTTGTTTTTCACGGCGGGTCTGGTTCGACCGTTGAAGAAATTCGTGAAGGCATTAGCTACGGTGTTATTAAAATGAATATCGATACTGATTTGCAGTACGCTTTTATGAGCGGAATCAGAGATTACATGGGTACGAAATCGGAGTATTTAAAATCTCAAATCGGTAATCCAGATGGTGATGATGCCCCTAACAAAAAACACTATGACCCTAGGGTTTGGTTGCGCGAAGGCGAAAAGACATTCGTCGCAAGATTAAAACAGGCTTTTGAAGATTTAAACAATGTGAACACCCTTTAAAATCTAATTTTATGACAGCTTGGTTTAAAAGAAAGGAAAAGGGAATACAAACTGCAACAGAAGAAAAGAAAGATACCCCTAAAGGACTTTGGTACAAGTCCCCTACCGGAAAAATCGTTGAATCTGAAGATCTTGCGAAGAACTTTTATGTAAGTCCAGAAGATGATTATCATGTTCGCATCGGAAGTAAAGAATATTTTGAAATTCTTTTTGATGACAATAAATTTCAAGAACTTGATGAGAAACTCAATTCTAAAGATCCCCTAAAATTTGAGGATACCAAAAAATACTCGGATCGCTTAAAAGCTGCAAAAGCCAAAACCGGTCTTAATGATGCAGTTCGTGCTGCTATCGGCAAATCGATGGGTAAAGATTTAGTGGTGGCTTGCATGGATTTCAGTTTTATCGGAGGATCTATGGGAAGTGTTGTTGGCGAAAAAATAGCAAGGGCAATCGATGTTGCCAAAAAGAAAAAAGTTCCTTTTTTGATGATTTCAAAATCAGGTGGTGCACGTATGATGGAGGCAGCTTTGTCTTTAATGCAATTGGCTAAAACCTCTGCAAAACTAGCGCAGTTGGCAGAAGCCAAAATTCCTTATATATCACTGTGTACTGACCCTACAACAGGAGGCACTACCGCTTCATACGCTATGCTTGGAGACATCAATATCTCAGAACCTGGTGCCTTAATAGGGTTCGCAGGACCAAGAATAGTAAAAGACACAACAGGTAAAGAATTGCCTGAAGGTTTTCAAACTTCGGAATTCTTAAAAGAGCATGGTTTCTTGGATTTTATAGCACATCGACGCGATCTAAAGAAAAAAGTGAATTTGTATATTGATTTAATTCAAAATCAACCTGTTAGAAACTAAAATTAATCTATCATCAAAATTGGCTTGGTAATCAGAAAAAACCTATTGCCGCTTTTATTAAATCTTTGCCAAATCTAAATATTTGTTACGTTCATTTACCCATATTTAGTAATTTGAACAAAAATTCACATGAAAAGTCATTCTATTTTAATTTTTCTTTTTTTTACAGTTCTAAGCTTCTTTACCTTTTGTAGTTGCGATGCTAAAAATACCGATACCATAATTGCAGAAGAGGATGAAAAAACGGACATCACCTTAGAAGACTTTGCTATAGTGACGGCAGTAACGATAAGCGGCAATGAGGGCAATTATACGTTTAGTGTAACTCTTTCAAGTCCTGATACCGGTTGCGAACAGTACGCAGACTGGTGGGAAATTATAGATACGGAGGGTTCTTTATTATACCGTAGAATACTAGCTCATAGCCATGTGAACGAACAACCTTTTACACGTGCAGGAGGTGCTGTGGCAATTGCAAAAGACAAAAAGATTTACGTACGTGCACATATGAACAATTCTTCGTATGGTTCAAAAGTTATGGAAGGTAGTGTTAATGATGGCTTTACAAATGCTGACTTGAGTATAGATTTTGCAAAAGAGCTAGAAAATCAAGAGCCGCTACCCAATGGCTGTGCTTTTTAGAAAAGAAAGGTTTAATTTAATTGTAAAATTTTTTCTTCTAAAAAAAGAATTATCTTTGCGCCCTGATTGAGAAACAGTCAGATACATAAAAATCATTTAAAATAATATTGGAATGTATTTAACAAAAGAAG
>CAYGUZ010000239.1:0-3826 GCA_964353215.1 uncultured Flavobacteriaceae bacterium | reverse complement strand
GCGCTATTCCAGCGGTTTGCAACCGATTGTGAACCTGGGCCGCTGTATTGATACATAAGTAGCGGATACTCTTTATTGGCATCAAAGTCTGCTGGTTTGATCATCCACATATTTAAATCGTTTCCATTTATCGAAATAGTGGAAAATTCTTTAGGACTGATTTCATACGCTGCCAACTTAGACTTTAGAGCTGTATTATCTTTAATTTCTTTTACTTTTTTACCATCAATAGCCTTGTGCAGCGTATATTTAAAAGGGGTGTTGGCGTTAGAAAAGGTATTTATAAAGTACGTATAGTCAGCACTAAAAGCAGCTGAATTTGTGCCTGCGGCATTCGACAATCTTTTCTTGTTTTTACCTGAGCTTGAGATACTGTAAACATCTCTATTAATCGAGCCGTTTTCTACAGATTGATAGTAGATTCTATCATTATTTTGATCATAACCATAATAATTGGTTACCTCCCATGGGCCTTTGGTGACTTGATTTATCAATTTACCATCTTCATCATGCAAATAGATATGATTGTAACCGTCTCTTTCACTTGTCCAGATAAAGCTATCATCGGCCAAAAAAGTTAGGTTATCGTGAATATCGACATAGGCGTCATCTTTTTCTTCCAATAAAATAGAAACCGTATTGTCTTTTGCATTGACCTCATGTAGTTTTAAATGGTCTTGATGACGGTTTATGGTCTGAACACTCAGATAGTTCGCATTGTTCATCCATTTAATTCTAGGGATATAATAAGCCTCGCCTAGATCAACCTCAGAAGTAGTTGCTTTTTTCACATCGTACATATGCAAACTTACGACGGCATTATCCTCTCCAGCTTTTGGGTATTTAAATTGATTTTGGGTCTGATATAGATTAGCACCATAAACATCCATCGAAAAGTTAGGTACATTGGTCTCGTCAAATCGTAGAAAAGCAATTTTAGTGCCATCGCTGTTCCATTCATAGGCCTGTACAAATGCAAATTCTTCTTCGTAGACCCAATCAGTTACACCGTTTATGATACTACCTTTTTTACCATCTGTGGTAATTTGCTTAACCATATTGGATTTTAAGTCGCGCACATAAATATTGTTCTCAAAAACGTAGGCCACTTTTGAGCCGTCTGGTGAAAGTTCGGGCTCTTGAATTTTTTGTTCGGCTATTTTAGTCAAAGATTTACTGGCCAGGTCATATATATAATAAACACCAAGTCTAGAACGCCTAAAAATGGGCTCAACCTCCGTCGCTAAAATTAGTTTTGATTCATCATTATTGAACTGATACGAACTAAAAGGAGGTATTTCTTCTGAAGATGAAACAATAGTACCTACCTTTTGTTGGGTTTTATAATCATACTTGTCAATACTTCTGGCCCCCGTGCTTCTATCGAAGTTGAGTACAGTATACTCCGTTCCGTTTTTCATGGAACGAAGTACGTCAAGACCTTCTGTTCTAAAGGTTCCGCCCCAAATTTCTTCTAAAGAAATTTTCTTTTTTTGAGCAATAGAACTATTGATAAAGAGTATAGAAATAAAGAACAGGTAACTTAGTTTTCTCATGTTTGTGAAAAATTGATTAAAAACTATCAAGTTTACTAATAATTTATCGAAAAAGTAAACTTTGAATCACAATTGTGTGTCAAGAATCAGACCGCAATAGGCTAATCTATTATCTTTGAAATTTAACTTTTACTATGCAAACTCCAGTAGCGGGATTTTCAAGATTTACCAAAGCCGAAAAAATTGATTGGGTAGCCAAAAATTATACCGACAATTCTGAAGAAACAAAAGCACTATTAACATCATATTGGAATAGTGATACCAAACTTCAACAACTGCATGATGAGTTTATAGAAAATACGTTATCCAACTATTACCTTCCCTTTTCCGTTGCGCCCAACTTTTTAATAAATAACAGGCTCTATGCCATTCCTATGGTTATCGAAGAAAGTTCTGTTGTGGCCGCCGCAAGTAAGGCAGCCAAATTTTGGTTAGAAAGAGGAGGGTTTAAAGCTACAATTTTAGGTACAGAAAAAGTGGGCCAAGTTCATTTTATGTACTATGGAGAACCTTCTAAACTGAAGTCTTTTTTTAAGGATAACAAATCCGTTTTTTTTGAAGAAGCAAAGAGCATCACTCGAAGTATGGAAAAGCGCGGTGGTGGTATCACCAGTATTGAACTACGCGACCTGACACATAAACTTGATGGTTACTACCAACTGCACTGCACTTTCGAGACTTTGGACGCCATGGGCGCGAATTTCATTAATTCTTGCCTCGAACAGTTTGCCAAAACATTGGAAACACTGACAAGTGGTTCCAGTATTTTTTCTGAGGAAGAAGATGCCATAGAAATTGTAATGAGTATTTTGAGCAATTATGTACCTAATTGCGTAGTAAGAGCTGAAGTCAGCTGCCCTATTACAGCGCAAGGCGATAGTAGTTCTATCTCTAAAAAGTTTGCCGAAAAATTGATGCAGGCGGTGACTATCGCAAAGACAGAGCCCTATAGGGCGGTCACCCACAACAAAGGCGTTATGAACGGTATCGATGCAGTTATTTTAGCTACCGGGAATGATTTTAGAGCCGTTGAAGCCGGTGTTCATGCATACGCCTCAAAAGATGGTAGTTATTCAAGTCTAACGCATGTAGAAATAGAGAAAGAAACTTTTCGATTTTGGATCGATATACCACTAGCTCTCGGTACGGTAGGAGGTCTAACTTCTTTACACCCTATGGTAAAAATAGCCTTGGAAATATTACAAAAACCGACTGCGAAAGAATTGATGCAAGTAGTTGCCGTTGCCGGGCTCGCACAAAACTTTGCAGCCCTACGCTCTTTAGTAACCACCGGCATTCAAAAAGGGCACATGAAAATGCATCTCATGAATATTCTAAACCAATTGGGTGCCGATAAAACCGAAAAAACAACTCTCATAGACTATTTTAAAGATAAAACGGTCAGTAATGCTTCGGTCAAGGAAGCCTTGGAAGATATGCGCACTAATGCAACAAGAGTTTTACAGTAACGGTAAATTATTGCTTTCTGGTGAATATGCCATTTTAGACGGGGCTAAAGGACTTGCCGTACCCACAAAATTTGGCCAATCGTTACAGGTAAGTCCAACCCAAGATGATAGTATTCATTGGAGAAGTATTGCCTTAGATGACCAAATCTGGTTCTCCGGTCAGTTTAATCGCTATGATTTAAAGCTTATAAAAAGTTCAGACAATGACATAGCGAATACCCTTCAAAAGATTTTAGTAGCGGCCAAAAATAGTAATCCTGAATTTTTAAATACCCCTAATGGTTTTGAGGTTCTTACCAAGCTTAGTTTTCCAAGGCAATGGGGACTGGGAACTTCATCGACCTTACTTAATAATATTGCAATGTGGGCTCAGGTGGACGCGCATGAGTTACTTTGGAATTCTTTTGGTGGAAGTGGATATGATATTTCATGTGCACAGCACCACAGCCCTTTGGTATATCACATAGAAAAAGGAGTGCCAAAAACACAATTGGTCACCTTTAACCCAGCATTCAATAAGGCCATTTTCTTTGTCCACCTCAACCAAAAACAAAGCAGTAAAAAGGCGATCGCGAATTACCGAACCAAACAATTTAACAAGCAAGACTTGATCAATTCTATTGATGTGCTCACCTCAAAAATGCTTTCTGCCAATAAATTGTCAGCTTTTGAAGCTGCGGTACAGGCACACGAAGAGTTATTATCAAAAATATTAGGGCTTACCCCAATTAAAGAACAGCTTTTCCCCGATTATTTTGGAACAGTAAAAAGTTTAGGTGGATGGGGAGGTGATTTCGTAAT
>CAYGUZ010000238.1:0-3843 GCA_964353215.1 uncultured Flavobacteriaceae bacterium | reverse complement strand
GCGAACGGAACGTAAAAGACATACCTTAGGTAACCATCTTCAATTTCATTGGTTTCTTTGTTTATGACACCGGTAAAAACACAAAGTGTAGTTTTGTCGGGCAAACTAAGCTTGCCCGATTTTACTTCTTTTTCGCGAATATCAAAGATCTCTTGAAATTCTTTTCCTTCAGCTTTTAAAGCTCTGCCTCGAGCCATAAATTCGTCTAAATCTTTATGATATGCGGCTGTTGAGAAATTGGTTTTTTTAGGATCGGAGGCCAAGGCAATATAATCGTTGGTACCTTCTCGTAAAGTTATAAAATTGCCTGAAGCATCATAACCATAAATTTTTGCGCCATCTCTATAATCAGAGGGAACTGCCATTAATGCAGTCTTAATTTGCCATTCTTTTGAGGGTATCTCTTGCCCAAAACTAAAAAAGCAACAAAAGACTAGAGCTATAATCAAAATGTGATTCTTCATAAGGCGATGTTTTAATATTTGGCACTTTTGCCTGTATTGGCGGTTCGTTTTATAAAAGCCCTAATGTCGTCATTTGCTTTTTGTAAATCTTCTCGCCTTAAGTACATCATGTGCCCTGAGCGGTACCCCTTAAACTCAAACCGATCTTTCATACGGCCACTTGGGTCAACTTGCCACATGGTATATTTTGCATTGAAATACGTGGTTGCCCCATCATAATACCCCGATTGCACCAGAACGTTTAAGTAAGGATTCTGAGCCATAGCCTGGCGTAAATTATCCCTCGTTTCATCATTTTCATCGTTCCATGGCCGCACCGGGCCGAACATATTGTATTTAATATCCGTTTTAAAATTCAACTCTTCCTGCAAATAATAATTTATGGCAGGCGTAAAGCTATGAAGCCAAGAAGTGAGTTCAGAGTTGTAATCTGGTCTGCTGCCGATGGACTTTTTATCTATGCCCTTATAACGACTATCCAAACGTCCAACGGTAAAATCTCCTTTATTTTTCAAAAGATTTTTCCAAAAGAAAGCGGTTGGCACATCTAAGTTATGGCCTAAAATATCTTCTTTGCTTAATCCCGAGTAGTAAGCCATCATCTTAGCTGTTTCTTCTTTTTCAGCATCAGAGATAAAACCGCCTTTTGCAATAGCAGGGATAAGGCTATTTATGGTATAGGACTCAGATTCAGGCAGCACTTCTAATAAATCTTTATTCTGCAGTTCTGCCGGTAACATTTTATGGTGCCATGCAGCGGCAGTGAAGTAGGGGAGGTTCAAAGCACTTGAAACGGGGCCGCCCACCCTGATAACTTTATAGTCGGCCGGTGAAACCATAATAACACCATTAAGATACATCCATTGTTGATTTTGCAAAGCCAATGAAAGACCCATAACCCGGGTGCCACCATAACTTTCCCCTACAATGTATTTTGGCGAACGCCATCTATTATTTCGAGTAACAAATGTATTTAGCCATTCCGCCAAGTATTTGATATCCGCATTTATGCCGAAGAATTTATCACGATCAACCTCTTTGCCAGTTTCAGGAATTGTTCTTGAATATCCGGTATTTGCTGGATTTACATAAACGATATCGGTCACATCAAGCACAGAAAATGGATTTGACTTCACTCCGTAAGGTTGGACTGGATATCCCTCATCATCAATCTTAAGCACTTTCGGTCCGGTATACGCCAAATGCATCCAGACAGAGCCAGAACCCGGCCCGCCATTAAAAGAAATCAATAATGGTCGTTTTGTTCTGTCTTTTACATTATTTCGCGTGTAATAAGTATAATGAAGCGAGGCAATCGGTTTGCCCATTTCGTCCCATACTGGTTGTGTACCTGTAGTTGCGGTATATGTAAAGCTTGCACCATTAATAGAAGCGCTATGTTGTGTAGTGACAGTGGTATCGATCGGCAGTTTACGTTCTTGAGAAAAAGCAAAAAATGTTAAGAAAAGGCAAATACTAATTAAAACTGATTTATTCATTTAAATAAGTGCGTTAGTTGAGTTCTAAAAATAAGGATTTTGGGCCAGAAACATCTTAGGAACTAGAGCTGTATTTTAATTTCACTGCTTTAAGAGAAGAAAATCATTTTGACGAAAAGATTTAGAGGTTCAACATTAACTGCTCATATACCATTATGTATAGTTAGATAAAAAATAATAAAGATATTGCTATAGTGCTTGTAGTTCATTAAAATGAATGCATGCCGATTTTTATAGAATAGCTGCAAAAAAATTCTTTTTAAAGCCCCAATTTTGTTGCCTAGTGAAATGGACAAACTAGATATGATGATTGTCGGCACTATTTATAGAGCAATTTCTGCTAACGTAATAAAGCAGACGATTTCGACTTTTGAGGATGATTTAGCAGTACAACCTTTAAAACTTCTCAAAAACCCCCAATCCAAATAGGGCAAAATCATATTTGACAGGGTCGTTAGGGTCTAGTTTTCGTAGGTTGTTGTCCAATTCCGCAAGTGCTTTGGCATCATTCTGTCCACGCTTCAATAGCTTTAACTTCCTGGCAACATTTCCCGAGTGTACGTCTAATGGGCAAGACAGCTTTGAAGGTGAAATAGCTTTCCACAAACCAAAATCAACACCTTTGTTCGATGGACGTACCATCCACCTTAAAAACATATTGATGCGTTTTGCAGCGGAACCTTTTAATGGGTCAGAAACATGTTTTTGAGTACGCTGCAGGTGCTCCAACTCGAAAAAACATTCCTTGTACTTGCTTATGGTTCCTTGAACTGATTGCGCTTCTTGATGTCTAGTGAAAACGGATTCAAGCCCCCCATAATTGTAATAAATATGCCGCAAGGCTTTGATGAAGTGCTTTAAATCTTCTCCATTAAAGGTGCGATGCACAAAATTTGATAAACCATCTAAATCCGTTTCTTTATGGTTTAGAACAAAATCATAGGGCGAATTATGGAGCAGCTCCATCAACCTAGCAGCATTGTTTATAATACTCTTGCGGTTTCCCCAAGCTATTGTTGCCGTTAGAAAGGCACTTATTTCAATATCTTCCTTTTTGGAAAAACGATGTGGTATTTGCAAAGGGTCACTTTCTAAAAATTTCGGATGCTCATATTGTTCCGCTTTTTCATCTAAGAAAGATTTTAATTCAGAACTATTCATTCAAAAGGAATATCTAAAAGTTTTAATACTATGAATGGACCAATTAAAATTAGGTTGTGGGCAGCATGCAAAAGCATGGACCACACCAAGCCAAGCTTGGTTCGGATAAACCCCAAAAAAATACCTGCTGAGATTTGTGGGGCCACTAAAACTGGAACCAACCAATAATAACCTTCAATATTTCCATAATTACCAACATGAATCAATCCAAAAAGGAGCACGGAAATATAAAAAGTATGTTTAAAGTATTTAGAATTTTTGAACAAACCCAGTGGTGCCCTAAAGATCAATTCTTCCAACACTGGAGCCAATAATACGGCGAAAAAGAAAATCATTAATGCAGAGTAGTCCTCAAACATTTCTATAACAGCATGATTTTCAAAACTAAAGCCTACTAATGAGGTGATTCCTTCAATTAAAAAACCGAGAGCCAAGCTAAAGCCTACCGTAATAAACACAAGCTTTAAAAAAAATCTGGTTTTTGTCTTTGTGTCATACTCTTCTTGGTGATAAAGTGGATTTTTAAAAAATATCCAAACTTCTTTTAGCATGCTAGTCTTTTATTAAGCCATCTACCATAACCAATTTTCGATCGGCCATATCGGCTAGTTCTTCATTATGGGTCACGATTACAAAAGTCTGTCCAAATTCTTTTCTTAGGTCAAAAAATAGTTGATGGAGGTTATCCGCACTTTCTGAATCCAAATTTCCACTTGGTT
>CAYGUZ010000237.1:0-3855 GCA_964353215.1 uncultured Flavobacteriaceae bacterium | reverse complement strand
TATGCTGGTTGTACGGTGGTGTTGTTGGAATGACATTTTGATGGGGATGAAGATTTGCGTCAAGAGGTATTGGGTAAAATTGAAGAGTTGTACGATTTAATGGCGGTTCAACTCCCGCAAATAGCTATAGATAAGTTCAATAGTTATGCTTTTGCCCATAAAATGGGATTGTCTTTTGAACAAGAGTACGAGCTGCTGCAACTTACCAATGAAACCAAAAGGCTCAGCTATATTAGAGCGCATTTAGATACTACTATAACTGTTTTAAATCAAATAAATAGGACCAAGGCCGTAATTGAGATGAACGGACACTTTAAAAACTTTGACCCATTAGATTTTGAAGACTTCAAGGTGAACTAATTTAGCTCTAGGTCAAATACACAACTATTAATTGTTAATTGTAAAAGTGGTTTCCTATTTTTGTGCCACAATAAAAATAGTACTCGTCATATGAACCTTCACGAATATCAGGGAAAAGAAATTTTAGCAAGTTTTGGTGTTAGAATCCAACGTGGAATTGTAGCCCATAATGCAAAAGAAGCTGTTGATGCGGCAAAACAGCTAACACAAGAAACAGGCACAGGGTGGCACGTAATAAAGGCGCAAGTTCATGCAGGCGGTCGCGGAAAAGGTGGTGGTGTAAAGTTGGCAAAAAACCTTAAAGAAGTTGAAGAACTTGCAGGGAGTATCATAGGAATGAACCTGGTTACTCCTCAGACCAGTGCCGAAGGTAAAAAAGTGCATCAAGTTTTGATTGCTGAAGATGTATATTATCCCGGTGATAGTGAAACGAATGAATTTTATATGTCGGTGTTATTAAATCGTGCAACGGGCAGAAATATGATCATGTATTCTACAGAAGGTGGAATGGATATCGAAGAAGTTGCAGAGAAGACACCACATTTAATATATGCAGAAGAAATCGACCCTGCTACTGGACTTTTAGGTTTTCAAGCTAGAAAAATTGCCTTCAACCTAGGGCTTTCAGGTATTGCTTTTAAAGAAATGACAAAATTCGTTGCTTCTTTATATAAGGCATATGTAGAAAGTGATTCTAATATGTTTGAAATAAATCCAGTTTTAAAAACGTCTGATGACAAAATCATGGCGGTTGATGCCAAGGTTTCAATAGATGATAATGCATTGTATCGCAGAAAGCAGTACGCAGAAATGCGAGACTTGCGTGAAGAAAACCCAATTGAAGTGGAAGCACGTGCCGTAGGATTAAATTATGTTGATTTAGATGGAAACGTAGGTTGTATGGTAAACGGTGCTGGTTTGGCAATGGCAACAATGGATTTAATTAAAATGGCCGGGGGTGATCCTGCAAACTTCTTGGATGTTGGTGGAACAGCTGACGCAAAAAGAGTTGAAGAGGCTTTTAGAATTATTTTAAAAGACCCTAATGTTAAGGCCATATTAATTAATATTTTTGGTGGAATTGTGCGTTGCGATAGGGTTGCGCAAGGTGTGGTAGATGCGTACAAGAATATGGGTGATTCCATAAAAGTACCGATTATAGTTAGATTGCAAGGAACCAATGCTGAGTTGGCCAAAGAGATTATAGATAATTCTGGTTTAGCTGTCCATTCTGCGGTTCAGTTTCAAGAGGCGGCAGATAAAGTAAAAGCCGTTCTGAGCTAAGACAGCATCAAATTATATGATTTTAAAAAGGGTGAAGCCAATTAGCTTCACCCTTTTTATTTCTTTAAAATTCTGTTAAAATCATTTTTTATTGTAACAATCACAATCTTAGGGAGTCTCTTATATATATTCATCAATTTTATTAATCACAAAAAACGAAATTATCATGAGAAAAATTAGTTTAGTACTAGTAGCAGCTTTGTTGCTTTCAGTTAGTAATGTTGTAGCGAATGACTACAACCCAGAAAACCCTACAAAAAGAATATCATTTCAAATTCACAAGATGTTAAAGGATAACAGCTTTAATATTAGTGACGATTTAACGGCCGATGTAAAATTCATTATTAATGGCGAAGGTGAAATCGTTGTTTTATCGGTAACGACATCTAATGAAACACTTGAAGGTTTCGTTAAAGGAAGACTTAACTACAAAAAAGTAGACAATGCCCAAGAGGGTAGAGTTTATACAGTTCCTGTCAGAATCGAAACATAACATACTGTAGTTATTTGAATTAGCTAGAAAATCCCAAGGAAACTTGGGATTTTTTTATACTAAATAGGCGCTACATGGAGTTATAATGTAGAATTAGCTGTAAATATGAGTACCTACCAAGAAAAATTGAGTATACTTTCAGAGATGATTGCCTTTGCACGCGTGGGTAAAACCATAAAACGATCTGAGTATAATTTTTTGATTGGTGTCTCTAAAAAGCTTGGTGTTGATAAAGAAGCCTTTGAAGAATTACTACATCAAAAGGCAGAAAAGAAAATACTCAAAAGTCAAGTTGACAGCATAGTTCAGTTTCATCGTTTGTTGCTTTTAATGAATATCGACAAACGACAAACGAAGACCGAAATTACAAGATTACACAATATTGGTCTAAAAATGGGGCTCCCCCCATCAGCTATAGACCAGGTGCTGGAAATAATGCACAAGTACCCAGATAACATAGTTCCTTCTAAAGTTCTAATCGACATATTCAAAGCACATTACAATTAAATAACGACACATTGTCATTATTTATCGCCTTAATAATGCCATAATGGCATTAAAATAATATTGGTACATAATTTGTCCTTTGCTGTGTGAAAGTTTAACTAAAAATAAAATCACATGAGTATAGTAAAGAGAAACAATTTGTTTTTTCCGGCATTAATGAACGATGTTTTTAAACCGGATTGGTTTGGAGGGATGGAAAATTTTAACTCTAATGTTCCTGCTGTGAATATTTTAGAAATTGAAACTGGTTTTCAGTTGGAACTTGCCATTCCTGGTTTTAAAAAGGACGATTTTAATGTAGAGATTGATGATAATGTACTTACCATTTCATCAGAATTGAAATCTGAAAAAGAAAATAGCGAGGATAATTATACGAGAAGAGAATTCTCATACACCTCGTTTAAAAGAGCATTTACTTTGCCCGAAACTATTGATGAGGCTAAGATAAATGCAAATTATGAAGATGGTATTTTGCGATTATCGTTGCCTAAAAAAGAGGAAGCTTTACCAAAGCCAAAGCGTCTAATAGAGATCGCATAAATAAGTTACAAAGCTATTTGGCTTTGTGATGGTTTGTTTAGTTGGTTGTTTAGTTAGAAAAGTGCTGTTCGTTAGAACAGTACTTTTTTGTTTAAGTGTGGTTTTTAATGATATATTAGAGTTTTAATATTTACAAGCATGAGTAATCTTAGATTTTCATTATCAATATTCTTTGTGTGTATGTTTTTAATGACTACTGCACAAAATAGACCAGCAGAAGTCTTTCTTAAAAATGGAACTGTTCTTAAAGGGCTAGGTAAGTTGACCGCTAATAAACAGGTTAGGTTTAAAACATCTAGAAAATCTGAAAAACAGCTTTTTTCTTTTGTAGATGTCGACACCTTAAAGGTGTTTTATGACAACGAAACAACGGTTTATGTGAGTGTAAAGGTTAAAGACAGAGAAGAGGCTATGGTATTAGAAGTTTCTCAGACAGGAAAAAATGTAGTTCTTTATACCTTGCAATCTCAAGGATATATGATGAGTCCGATGGGAGCTGGGGGAATGCCAATGGGAGGTAGTTTTTATAGTATTTCAAATTCTTATGTTCGTAAAACTGATGAAGAGGAAGCAGTTCATTTAGGCTCGAATCAACTATTTTCAAAGAATTTTAAAAAAGCTGCTGCAAATTATTTTAACGATTGTCCACGGCTAGTTGAGAAAATAACTTC
>CAYGUZ010000236.1:0-3863 GCA_964353215.1 uncultured Flavobacteriaceae bacterium | reverse complement strand
TGTATTTATTTTTGGGCTTAGAATCTAAAAACCTGGTAAACAAGTGGATTTGGGGACTTTTAGGTGTTATTTGGGTTGCTATAGCCTTAGGCTTTTTTGCAATCAACCAACCTCTTTTAGGGGGATTGATTGGGTATGAAATGAATGATTTTCTGCAGGATTATATAGGAAAGATCGGTGTTCTTTTAGTTCTCATTTTCACCTTGATTACCATTTTGGTGCGTCTCTTTAATTTTTCACCGGAAGCTATCGGAAATTACTTCAGAACAAAAAGAGCTGAAATCAAAAAGAATGTATCTTCTGAAGTATTTGAAGAAATACCTATCGAGTTGAAGATAGACGAAGAACCTGAAATTAAAATCGACACATACACCCATAAAAAAGACATTCCACCTTTACAAAATGAGGCAGGCCTTGATGTTAATTTACCGGAGGAAGAACCAAAAATAGACTTAGAAGTTAGCAAAATTGCCGAAGAAAAAGAAGAAAAGGATATAAAGGCGGATCAACTCGTTAAAGATTTTGGGGAATTCGACCCTAAACTTGAATTGGGCAAATACAAATTTCCTACCCTAGATCTATTAGACCAACATGGTGTAACTGGCGGAATCACAATCAATCAAGAAGAGCTTGAAGAAAATAAGAACAAGATCGTAAATACGCTCAAGAACTACAAAATCGGTATTGCGCAGATCAAAGCTACCATCGGCCCCACTGTAACGTTGTATGAGATTGTTCCAGAAGCCGGAATACGCATCTCAAAAATAAAAAACCTTGAAGATGATATTGCGCTTTCATTAGCTGCACTAGGCATTCGTATTATAGCTCCAATCCCAGGAAAAGGAACTATAGGTATAGAGGTGCCCAACAAAAACTCGACTATAGTTTCGATGCGCTCTGTGATTGCTTCAAAGAAATTTCAGAATGCCGAAATGCAGCTTCCTATCGCTTTCGGTAAAACCATAAGCAATGAGACTTTTGTGGTTGATTTGGCCAAGATGCCCCACCTTCTCATGGCAGGTGCCACCGGGCAAGGAAAATCGGTTGGTTTGAATGCGGTCATCACCTCTTTGCTATACAAAAAACATCCTGCAGAAATTAAGTTTGTACTCGTCGACCCTAAAAAGGTAGAACTTACACTTTTTAATAAAATCGAGAGGCACTTTTTAGCCAAACTACCTGATTCTGAAGAAGCTATAATCACAGACAATACAAAGGTCATCAATACATTAAACTCGCTTTGTATTGAAATGGATAACAGGTACGAGTTGCTTAAACTGGCCATGGTGCGCAATATAAAAGAGTATAATACCAAGTTTAAAGCAAGAAAGTTAAATCCTAACGACGGGCATAAATTCTTACCCTATATTGTATTGGTGGTAGATGAGTTTGCCGATTTGATCATGACCGCAGGCAAAGAAGTTGAAGCCCCCATTGCTCGATTAGCGCAACTTGCTCGAGCCATCGGCATTCATCTCATCATCGCGACACAACGTCCTTCGGTGAACGTTATCACTGGTATTATTAAAGCCAATTTCCCGGCCAGAATTGCCTTTAGGGTTACTTCTAAAATAGATTCTAGAACCATTTTAGACGCCCAAGGTGCAGACCAATTGATTGGGCGAGGTGATATGCTGTACACCCAAGGTAATGACGTGACCCGTATTCAATGTGCTTTTGTGGATACGCCTGAGGTTGAAAAAATAACAGAATATATTGGTTCGCAAAGAGCATATCCCAGCGCGCACGAACTGCCTGAATATGTTGGTGAGGACTCTGGCACGAGTATTGATTATGATATTTCGGATAGAGATAAATTGTTTCGGGAGGCAGCAGAAGTAGTGGTGATCGCGCAACAAGGTTCAGCGTCTTTAATCCAAAGAAAACTTAAATTAGGTTATAACAGAGCAGGCAGAATTATAGATCAATTAGAAGCAGCAGGTATTGTTGGGCCATTTGAAGGTAGCAAAGCACGCCAAGTATTGGTGACCGACATATTAGCATTAGATCAATTATTACAAAATGAGACAAACTAATATCATGATTAAAAGAACACTGACATTACTTTCAATAGTTACTTTAACTTTCTCAGCTTTTGGGCAAAATTCAGAAAAGGCGAAAGCTTTATTAGATGAAGTATACACTAATGTTACTTCATATGACAACATTTATATTGATTTTAATTACTCGCTAGAAAATACTGAAGCCAATATAAAACAAGAAACAAAGGGCAACGTTACTTTAATGGGCGATAAATACCTGGCAGACCTTTTTGGCGCTAAACAGCTGTTCGATGGCAGCAAAGTATATACCGTGGTGCCAGAGAACGAAGAGGTTACTATTGAAAGCCCCAGTAAAGAAGAAAATACGGTCACCCCTTCTAAAATGCTTACTTTTTATAAAACGGGACACAATTACCAGTGGGATATCTTACAAAATGTAAAAGGAAGAAAAATTCAGTTTATTAAACTGATTCCTATTGATACAAATACAGAGATCAAATCTATTTTATTAGGTATTGATGCAAGAACAAAACACATTTATAAACTTATAGAAACCGGAAAGAACGGTACCAAAACAACAATTACCGTTAATTCTTTCAAAACCAATCAGCCCTTGTCAAAAAGCTTGTTTACTTTTGACGAGGTCAAATATGAAAGTGAAGGTTATTATATCATAAAAAACTAGCTTGCCATGCAGCTTAAGGTGTTTGATGAAATTTCAACAGGCCGACGATTTAGGTTTAACCAACAGATGAGACGAGTGTGTTGCCAATAATTGACCGATATATATTATCGAGATTTCTTTATAATTTTTTCAGTTCGTTTGTGATACTGATGGTCATCTTTATATTTCAAACCGTATGGTTGTTTATTGATGACCTTGCCGGGAAGGATTTGGATATTTGGATAATTGGCAAGTTTCTTTTCTATTTAATGCCCAACCTCACCGAAAAAGTTCTACCATTAACCGTACTACTCTCTTCAATACTAACCTTCGGAAGTTTTGCCGAAAACTATGAGTTCGCTGCCATGAAAGCTTCGGGCATATCGTTACAAAAAGCGATGCGAAGCCTTATCGTATTTATGGTTTTACTCGGTGGCTTCACGTTTTTCTTTGCAAATACCGTAATTCCTGCTTCAGAACAGAAGATATTCAATATGCGGCGTAATATTGCCAAAGTTAAGCCTGCGGCCGTTATTGTAGAAGGTGTTTTTAGTGATATTGAAGGCACCGATATGAATATCAAAGTAGAAAAGAAGTCGGGCGATAACGATCAGTTTTTAGAAAATGTAATCATACATCAAAAATCTAAAACTAAAATCAACACTACAGTAATAAAGGCTAGAACGGGAGAATTAATCAGTAGTGAAGAATCAGACGTTATTCAATTGGTTTTAAACGATGGGCATTACTACCAAGAGGTTGAAAGTAAAAACGCGAAGGACAAGAGAAAACATCCTTTTAATAGATCAGAATTTGAAGTCTATATTAAGAATATTGATATTTCATCCTTAAGTAATAAAAATCTTGAGGAAGAGTCTGATATCACTACTGACAAGATGAAGAATATTGCGCGCTTAAATAAAGATATCGATTCGCTGAAAATTAACAACCTAAAACAGGTAAACGCCTTTTCTAAAAGTATTTCTTCAAGAATTGGAGCATTCCCGGTAAAACAAAAAGACTCTACAGCAGAAAAAGTACCTGTAGATTATACCAAGACTGCTAATAATAAAACTAAAAAGTTAGATTCCATAGAAAGTACCGATGACTTAATAGCTGCAATACCTGAATGGCAGCGTTCGCAACTCTTTAGTAATGCCAAAAATACCGTTACGAACATTCTAAATACCATAAAA
>CAYGUZ010000235.1:0-3870 GCA_964353215.1 uncultured Flavobacteriaceae bacterium | reverse complement strand
CATTAGTTCTTCCCGAGAACCAAATATTTCCCGCTTTATCTTCTAAAATATAGGGCACCCAAGTATCACCATTCGGTTTATAATTGGTTATGAATTTTCCGTCGTAACGGCTAACACCTTCTCCGCCTTCCATTCCCGAACAGAACCAGATATTTCCATTTTTATCTTCTAACATTCTTTCAACCGATTTAAGTTGCAGGCCATTCTTATTTACAATGTGCTCATTATTTAGAAAAGCAGAAAACAAGTTCTCTTTATAAATATAAACTCCTTTATTTGTGCCAAACCAAAGTGTTCCATTTTTACTCTGCATCATAGCCCCTATGGTAATTCTTGAATCTGAATTGTTAGTTAACGCACTATTTGAATTTGTTTTTTCCAAGGAAACTCTAACTATCTCTTTCCCATCAAACTTAAACAAACCATCACCAGTGCCAATCCAAATATTTCCAATATTGTCTTCTAGAATAGACCAAACAGAATTATTACTTAGACCGATAAATTGAGTGAATAATTTCCCATCATAACGATAAACACCTTCCCCAGTGGTGCCAAACCAAAGATTTCCTTGTGTATCTATAAGACTACAATGTACATTATGACCAACGCCAGAACCTTGTGTTTTTAGAAGTTTAGGTGTTCCAATAGTAATTGCATCTGTATTTTTCAAATCATCTGTTGGTTTAGTTTTGACTTGTCCATTGCAAGAGATATAAAATACTAGTATTAGTAAACTATATATAATTTGTCTGTTAAAGAGATACTTAATCATAGTTTCATTGTAGCTTTTTTTCGGAAGTTGATTTATTTTCGCTGACGTCACTGATGGTTGCCGCTAACACGTAAATAAGTCTGTATATATAATAATTGGTCTAAAGGTAAGAAATATTCATTAGCTACTATAACGACTGTACTTTTTCGTAATTTAAGAGTCATGTATTTTGTATAACACAATACGATATTTTATGTCTTGTTATACAAAATGTCTGTATCGAAATTATCATTTTTCTACTAACGCTCCATCTGGGTATTTGGCAAAACGTCCTTTTTGTTTCTCATGCACATTATCGGGGTAGGGCCAAGGCCATCCACCAAATTGCGTTGCACGGTACTCGTCCATGGCCTGTTGTATTTCAGCATCGGTATTCATTACAAAAGGACCGTATTTTGCAATCGGTTCGCCAATAGGCTTGCCCTGCAAGACTAAAAAGTGCGCTTGCTTTCGCCCCACCTGTATGGTAGTTTCTTGGGTGGCGTCTAAAACCACACCAAAATTCGACGTTATCTTTTTGCCCTCTATTTCAATTTCATCGCCTTCATAAAAATAGAGCGTTCTCGAAACCTCGGTACTTGCTTTGGGTAAGATAAATTCGGTCTCGGCATCGATATGAATGTTCCAGACTGCAACTTCGTTTTCATTGTTTGCCGCCCAAGAGTTGGGGGCAGGGGCATTGGCTTGATTTTTCCTGTAATTACCGGCTATCACTTTTACAGTGGCATTGGTTTCTTTGATAAGGGGAATATCTTCATGCCATAACATTTTAAAATGGGGGTCGACAAGCTTATCGGCTTTCGGCAGATTCAACCAGATTTGAAATAATTCTAATGGGTTTTCTTTATCGTCATTCAATAAAGGAAACATTTCGGAATGTTGTACCCCACGGCCTGCGGTCATCCATTGTACATCGCCCTCACCAAAACGCCCAGCTGCACCTAAAGAGTCAGAATGATCGCAATAGCCTTTGTTTACTATGGTAATCGTTTCAAACCCTCTATGCGGGTGGTACGGAAAACCTGGTATTGTCGTACCATGGTACATACGCCAACCATCTTTTATCGTAAAGTCGTTGCCAAGGCTTCTACCTTCTAGCAATTTTGGGTCTGGCCCCAATTCTCCATTTCCTTTAGGATAATGGTCTAAGTGGTATACACAAAACAAAAAGGGATCTTGTGTTTGCCATGGAAAGCCTAAGGGAAATGTTTGTAATATAGAATTGCTCATGTTTTTAAATTCAAAGATTTAGTTCTATTATGTGTGCTCACAAACAAATATTTGTTTTTCAGAATTAGTGTCAAATGCTCTCTCATCAAAGTTGCCAAACTTATTAGTAATAATGAAGCCATTCCATTTTAAATATTCATCTAACTCTTTGGGGAAAAACATTCTCATATCTAACTTTTGAATGGAATCAAATTTTTCATTTATAAAATAGTGCCATTCAATACGATTAATTTGAGTTTTATCTTCATATAGCATGATTTCTTTTATTAATATGTTTCTTCCATCTTGAGTGGTATATTCGATTACTTTTTTTAGATTTTTTTCACCTTCAACCATAAATCTGATATTTGGGTTAAAACAATCTAGTATAAACAAAGCACTTTTTTTAAGGTGTTTTTTAACTACACTTAAAGCTTTAAATAAGTCTTTATTTTCATATAAATGATGGATTGAGTTAAATGGAATAAAAATGAAATCGTATTTTTTTGATAAATCTAGAGTTCGAATATCCGCTTCTATAAAGTCAATCGCTATATTTTCTTTTGAAGCTTTATCCTTTGCTTTTTTTAGCATTGAAGTAGTGTAATCTACTCCGGTAATTTTAAACCCCTCTTTTGCAATTGGAAGGGTAGGCCTTCCAGTACCACAACAAAGTTCTAAGATTGATGCATCTTTATTTTTTGGCAGCCAGCGTTTGTAAAACTCTAAATCAGTTAAGTCGGTATTCATTCCATCATAAATATTGGCATCGTAAATTAAATTGCCAACGGAATAACTTTTAGTCATTTGTTCTAATTTAGCGTATTACTAGTACTACCCTAATAATTAGTGCTTCGCCGTATTGATCTCTACCCAATAGCCATCTGGGTCTTGCAAATAGATTTGTTTTACCCCATCACTGCGGTCGGTAACCGAACCTTTGTCACCTGGCCAATTATAAAAATCGATGTTCTTGGCCATTAGATGTGCTATAAAGCCTTCTAAGTCTTGTGTTGATAAGCACAGGTGTATGCTCTTATCTTTTTTAAAGACGACAACATCTTTTTTTATGAGATGCAACTGCGAATTCCCTCTAATTTCAAACCAGCGAAAACCTTGGGCCTTATCTGGGTGTGGAATCTCTTTTAATTGCAATACATCACGATAGAAGTCACCCGTTTCGATCAGTTTGGTCACCACCAATGATTCATGGTCAAAATGAAAATCAAAACCTTTGTCAGCTTTAAATTGCGTTTCTAAATAGGTCTGTTTCCATTCTCCATTTACATAGCTGCCAACTTTAAAATTATAGGTGGTATCATCAACATACTCCCAAGCATCGGTTACTTCGGTATCGCCATAAGTGTATCGATACAAAATATCTTTTTCATTGAACGACACCGTACCCTGGGTAACCCCTCCAAAAACATCAAATTCCCAGAACCGAATGGTGTTGCTTTCTGCATCGTATTTACGAATACCGTGATTGCGATGGCCGTATTCGGTCTGTTCTTTGTTTACAAAACCCTGAGATTCTGTTACAATGGTCTTACCCGCTAAAGAATACCTAAAATCTATCTCTTGTTTGAATTTTGACCCATCGCCCCAAATGCCTTCTGCTTTCCAGGTTTTACCAACTAAATTTTCAAATCCGTTTAGAGGATTGTCTTGGGCAGTCATAAAAGGCGGCACTAGTAGCAATGCTGTCGCTACTGACAATAAACTTTTACGATGTAAGTTCTTCAATTTGTTTTTGAATTTTATCAGCTTCCGCATATTTGGTATCGCTTTCACTTCTATTGATTTTAGAAAGATCAAAGGCCTCTTTCATAAGCTTTTGATACTTTTCTTGTAATTTTTCTACTTCTGTTTTCTTTTTAAACAATCCG
>CAYGUZ010000234.1:1601-3870 GCA_964353215.1 uncultured Flavobacteriaceae bacterium | reverse complement strand
CAAAAGTCAAAAAAAATGTATATTCCGCTTCGTTTAATTAATGCGTAATTTAAACTGACTTAACTCAATTTCAAGACTAATGAAAAAATTATTTTTTGTCTTTACCTTTTTGTTCGGAGCAACACTAATTGCTCAAACTACTGTTACGGGAAAAGTAGTAGATCAAAACGGAGAACCGATACCAAGTGCGAATGTTTTGCTTCTTGGAAAAGCAGAGGGCACCGTGGCGGATTTTGATGGAAATTTCACATTTTCTACCAGTGAAACACCACCTTTTAAGCTTAAAATATCGAGTATTGGTTATACCGATACTACAGTTGATGTAACTTCTAATAATGAGGTTTTATCAATAACGCTTAATGAGGTATCGACGCTACTCGATGAAATAGTGATATCCGCTTCTAGAACACCAGAGCGTATTTTTGAGTCACCGGTTTCTGTAGAACGTTTCGGACTAAAAGAGATTAAGAACACTACTGCTGAATCTTTTTATGGAGGTCTTCAGAATTTGAAGGGTGTAGATATCAATACCAATAGTTTAACCTTTCAATCGGTAAACACTAGAGGTTTTGCAACTTTTGCAAATACACGTTTTCTACAATTAGTTGATGGAATGGACAATACTGCACCAGGATTGAATTTTGTACTTGGTAATTTAGTAGGTATGAATGAGCTCGATGTACAAAGTGTAGAAATTCTACCAGGGGCATCTTCAGCACTATATGGAGCAGGGGCCTTTAATGGTATTCTTTTTATGAGAAGTAAAAATCCATGGGATTTTCAAGGCATAAGTGCCTATGTAAAAACGGGTTTGACATCGCAAGAAGCAGCTGGTGATAACCCTTACTATGATGTTGGTATCCGCGCAGCACATGCATTTAGCGATAAATTTGCGGCAAAAGTTAGTTTCTCTTATCTACAGGGTGAAGACTGGCATGCAAATAGAACAGATGATTTAAGTAATCCTGGGGCGGATAGATCTGACCCCAATTATAACGGATTGAATGTTTACGGTGACGAGGTGTCTACCCTATTGAATTTTGATGCTGCTGCTGGTTTGCCGACTGGCACTGTTGGTTCTGCTCGTGTCAGCAGAACTGGGTACAACGAAGTAGATTTATTCAATTATGATGCGCAAAGCGTTAAAGCCGACTGGTCTTTACATTATAGGCCTTTTGCCAATGACTTAGAATTGATATACAATGGTAGAATAGGTAGAGGAAACACTATTTATCAAGGTGCAAATAGATACGCCGTAGACGGGTTTAAAATGCAGCAACACAAATTGGAATTGAAAAATGACAATTTTTTTATTCGTGCCTACATTGTTGCTGAAAATTCAGGAGATGCTTACGATACCAGATTCGCTGCAATTAATACAAATAGGGCTTGGAAATCTGACAGACAATGGTTTACGGAATATGCCCAAACCTTTATTGGAGCCAAATTAGGAGTAGGGACAGGAGTTCCTGCAACTGATGAGCAAGCTCACGCGGCTGCAAGGGTCGTTGCCGATACGGGTAGATTGATACCAGGTACAGCGGCATTTGAAAATACTTTTAATCGAGTTATTTCAGATGGAGATTTAACTACCGGGGCAAAATTTATCGATAACACGAAGTTTCGCCATGTAAATGGCAATTACAACTTGGCCCACCTTATAGATGACTGGGCTGATATTCAAGTTGGGGGTTCTTGGAGAGAATATGAGTTAAATTCTCAAGGAACCATTTTTACAGATTTTGATGGACCTATCACATACCAAGAATATGGTGGATATATACAACTTCAAAAGAAATTAATGGACGACAGGTTAAAACTTACTTTGTCAGGAAGATATGATAAGAATGAATTTTTTGATGGCTTCTTTTCTCCAAGAGCTGGTATTTCGGCTACTTTAGGAGAGAACAGAAATCATAATGTTAGAGCTTCGGTTCAACAAGGTTTTAGAAACCCGACAACACAAGATTTGTTTATAGGTTTAAATGCTGGAGCGGCTATACTCGTAGGTTCTGCGCCGGATAACCTAGATAGAGATGTAAGAGCCTTTCCTGTTAGTCAACAAGGTCAAGCTTTTTCAGGATCACCGACCGTTGACGTGGTAGGTAGGGCAGCTTATGAAAATGCCTTTTCTTTAAGTTCGGTGCAAGCAGGTAATCCAACAGCAGTGAACACTCCACTTGTTCAGCCAGAAGAAATAACTGCTTTTGAATTAGGTTACAGATCTCAGTTAGGAAAATTTACAATAGATTTAAGTGGATATTACAAT
>CAYGUZ010000234.1:0-1501 GCA_964353215.1 uncultured Flavobacteriaceae bacterium | reverse complement strand
GGAACTATAGGAGTTGATACCAAGATTGCTGGTTTTGACTTAGGGGTCAATTACACTTATACCCTCTTAGAAGATGCCGAGGACCTAAGAGCTAGAGGTATTCGAACGAACTTCAATAGTCCAGAACATAAGGTCAAAGCTTCTTTCGGCAAGACAGACTTATTTAAAAACTTTGGTTTTGGTGTTAATTACCGTTGGAGTGATGATTTCTTCTGGGAAGCATCTTTTGCTGATGGCGATGTGCCAGCTTATTCTGTTTTAGATGCGCAAATCAACTACTCCGTACCGAGTATCAAATCGGTATTCAAAGCAGGTGGTTCGAACTTATTGGCAGACGAATACTTTCAAGCTATAGGCTCTGGTTTAATAGGTTCGATTTATTATGTTTCTTGGACCATAAATCCTTAACAAACAATTTTATAAAGCTCAAAAAGGCATCTCCTTGGAGATGCCTTTTTTTATGGAAAAAAGAATTCAGAAGTTTCTATTTCAAATACTAATAACATATCTTTGCAGCCGGAAAAAACAGGGTTTTTTCTATCCAAAAAAACGAATAACAGAAATAAGCAAGTAATGTCGAAAGTTACAGGTAAAGTTGCACAAATCATTGGACCGGTTATTGACGTTGAGTTTGAGTCAGGCACGGTAATCCCTAAAATTTATGATTCATTAGAAATCGATAAGGCAGATGGCTCTAAGCTAGTGCTTGAGGTACAGTCGCATATTGGTGAAAATACCGTTAGAACAATATCGATGGATTCTACTGATGGGTTAAGCAGAGGTGTTGAAGCTGTTGCCACCGGAAGCTCTATTCAAATGCCAATAGGAGAGGATGTTTATGGGCGTCTTTTTAATGTAATCGGAGATGCAATCGATGGGCTTGAGGAACTACCTAAAAGTGGGGGCAATGGACTTCCGATTCACCGTGAAGCCCCAAAATTTGAAGACTTATCTACTTCTACAGAGGTTTTGTTTACAGGTATCAAAGTAATCGATTTGATCGAGCCTTATGCAAAAGGAGGTAAAATTGGATTATTCGGTGGTGCCGGTGTTGGTAAAACGGTATTGATACAAGAGTTGATCAACAATATTGCTAAAGGTCACGGTGGTCTTTCGGTATTTGCCGGTGTTGGTGAACGTACAAGAGAAGGTAATGACTTGCTTCGTGAGATGTTAGAGTCAGGTATTATAAAGTATGGTGATGACTTCTTACATTCTATGGAAGAAGGTGGCTGGGATCTGTCTAAAGTAGACAAGAAAGCAATGAAAGAATCAAAAGCGACCTTCGTTTTTGGACAAATGAACGAACCACCTGGGGCTCGTGCCCGTGTGGCGTTATCAGGATTAACAATTGCTGAGTATTTCCGTGATGGTGCTGGTGATGGTCAAGGCAAAGACGTGCTGTTCTTCGTAGATAATATCTTCCGTTTTACACAAGCAGGTTCTGAAGTATCTGCACTTTTAGGAAGGATGCCATCTGCGGTAGGTTATCAGCCTACAC
>CAYGUZ010000233.1:0-3877 GCA_964353215.1 uncultured Flavobacteriaceae bacterium | reverse complement strand
GAAAAAATAAAATTAATATGGCAGTAGAATACTATTTCTACTGCCATATTTATATTCTTGTTATAAACCTGATAAAAGGTAATTTAGAATTTGAAAATTATACATGTTCAATTTCTTCAGTGGCCTGGTGTGCGGTTTCTTCAACTTTTTTACTTTGCACATAGGTTATCCATAAAAGTAATAAGCAGATAACTGCTGAAGCTCCATTTCCATTATTAGAGGCAAGGTGTGCTATGCATCCTAAGGAAAAATTCATAAAAAACCCTGCATAGACCCATTCAACATACCACGCTTTTCTATTTAAAATAATAATGGTGAGACCAAGTATTTGAGCGACTCCTAAAAGATGTATTAAGTAAGCAGGATAGCCTAATGTAATGAAAGTTGCCACCACTTTGTCATAGTAAATAATAGAGTTGAAAACAGCTCCAATAATTGCAATCGAAAATACAGTAAGACTTAGCAGGTAAAAAATTCTATTTGATTTCATGATTAAAAGATTTGAGATAACAAAGCTATGTCAATCACAATTTTTCAAATTCTAAAAATAGATAGATATACATTATCTGTAGGCCAATAGAATTTTTAAAAAGATGAATTTAAAAAGAATCTGTATTGATTGAAAACCTGACATGGGTATATTTAGTCTTTCTTGATGTCGCCATTTTGATGTTTGTTGTACCAGTTAATTAATTTCGAAGGGTAATAATTAACGTTCATACGTTCTAAAAAGCTTGCTTGTTTGGCAAGTCTTTCTTTGTAGCTGTCCCAGTTTCTATTCTCTTTGGTAGACCAGCTAAGCTCAGAATACCCTATGGCTCTAGGGAAAGCTAAATACTCCAGTTCAGAAATAGTACTGATGGTCTCTGACCATAATGGTGCTTCAACGCCAAGAATATTTTCCTTTGGTATTCCGCTATAGGTTTCAGGTGTCCACACATAAGCAGTGTCCACCGGTATGTATGCGGCCCAGTGCAAGCCATGTTTTGAAAGTGGGTCGTATTGCATATCTAAATACGCTTTTTTAGCCGGTGATAATATTACCTTCATATTTTTTTTAACAGCTTCATTAATAAAATCTTCATGTCTCCAAAATTGTGAAATTGAGCTGGAATCTAAATTGGCTTGACCTATTTCATCCCAACCAATCATTTTTTTATTATACTTATTTACAATTTTTTCAACTCTTTCAACAAAATAGACATAATCTTTATGTTTGGTGACATCGCTTTCATCGCCGCCAATATGAAAATAGGGATCAGGATTGATTGCCGCTATTTCGCGCACTACGTCATCGATAAAGGCGTATGTGGTATCTTTTCTTGTATTAAAAGTGCTAAAGCCAACATGGGTACCTTCATAAAGTCTTGGGGTTTTTCCATTTCCGTTTAAAAACGGATAAGAAACCGAAGCCGCATTGGTGTGCCCTGGCATATCTACTTCTGGTATCACCATTATGTGATGCTTGTGGGCATAAGCTACAATTTTTTTGTAGTCTTCTTGGGTATAAAAGCCTCCAGACTTACCGCCAACTTCTGTGCTTCCTCCAATCTCGGTAAGTTTTGGCCATGATTTTATTTCTATACGCCATCCTTGATCATCGGTAAGATGAAGATGAAGCGCATTTATCTTATAGTAGGCCAATACATCTATATATTTCTTTACATCTTCAACGCTAAAAAAATGTCTGGCAACATCTAACATTGCCCCTCTATATTCAAAATTGGGTCGATCAATAATTTTACCGGTAGGTATGGGCCAAATGGAACGATTGTTTAAAGTGTCGTTGCTTTTTTCTGGAATCAGTTGTCTTAAAGTTTGAATTCCCCTAAAAGCCCCTTCAGTAGTTTTCGCATTTAGAATAATGGAATCTTTTTTAATATAGAGTTGGTAAGATTCTTTTTCTTTTAACTCCACACTATCGACTTGATTTATATAAATTATTCGGTCTACCGTAGTTCCTTCAATAGTGTTAACGGGTATACGCAAACCAGTTTTAGCATTGATTTTTTCAGAGAGAAAGTTTGCAACCTTGTTTAAGCCCTCACTTCTTGGCGAAGTATAGATGGCTGTAAACTGGTCTAGTGCAAAAGCTGAGTTTGTTGAAATTATTTTTAATGGCATCGGAATAAGTGCCTCTTTTGCTAAATCTGTTTCAGGAAGAATAAGTTTTTCTCTCTTTTCAGCACAAGAAGAAAAACCAATAATCAAGCCTAAAAGTAAAAGACTTTGAGAAAGTACAGATTTTATCATTTCATAAAAATTTTAATTTTTTCATACCACAGCCCATAACCCTTGGCATTCATATGTAGGCCATCTTCAACGAAAAGATCTTTCTTTACTTTTCTGCCATCGAGCATAATGTCCCATACGTTTGCGTAATATAGATTACTGTCCGATAAGGTCAGTTTCTCTAATTTTCGGTTTAAACGTCTGTATTTTCCTCTTAGTCCCCATCTGGCAATACTCGGTTTTGCAGAAATTAAAATAATGTTGGTGTTCTTATTTTCTTTCTTTATTCGCTGAATGATAGCTTGGGTTGTTTGAATAACCTTTTTTGGTCTCTTTTTGGCAAAAATATCATTGTCACCTTCGTAAATAAACACCTTTTTAGGCTGGTAACGTAGTACCAAATTCTGTAAATGATATAACAAATCTGAGGCTTGAGAGCCCCCAAAGCCGGTATTTAGAATATGTTGTTCCGGAAAACGTTTCTGAAGGTCTTTCCAAAGCCTTATGCTAGAACTTCCAGTGAAAACTATAGTTTTTTCAGATGAATTCCATAAAGAGTCATTTCGTTCAACAATTTCATCAACTTCTTTTTGAAAGCCTTGCTGTGCATTTAAGGAGCATAAAAAGAATAGTGCAAATACCGTGAGAAAGTCAAACCGCATGTATTAATTTTTTAGCACTGTTATTTCTTCGGCGATTGACCATTCGTAAAAACGTTGGATCCATTGATCAGATGGTAAATCTTGTTTTTTCATACCAAATCCGTGCCCCCCTTTTGAGTACATGTGCAAGGCCACAGATTTCTCCGCTTTTCGTAGAGATTCATAAAGGGCAATAGACCCTTGGGCCAAATCTAACGGGTCATCTGTTGCGCAAATTATAAGTGTTGGCGGAGCATCTGTTTTAGGCTGTTTTACTTCTATTACGCGAGTCCAGGGATAAATTGGAACTAAAAAATCTGGTCTACTTTCTGCGGAATAATTATAGCCCACACCCATGGTAACCGCTCCTCCGGCAGAAAAACCCATAAAGCCTATTTTTGAAGGATTAATGCCGTAATCGGAAGCATTTTTTCGAACATGGGCAATAGCATTTAATCCATCTTGGATAGACAGCGGTAATACCTTTGCCACTTCTTCTCCTATTTTATTTGGGTTAGTAGCTGCTAAATTTGAAATTTCGGCAACACCATCTTTTCCTGTAGGTACAAGCCTATATTTTAATACAAAGGCAGTAATTCCTCTTTCTGCTAACCACTTACCGACATCATTACCTTCACTGTTTATACTGTGCGCAAATAAACCTCCGCCAGGTGCTACTATTACCGCCATACCCGTATTTTTTTTTGGCCTGGGTCGAAAGACCTGCATAGTAGGTTGTGAGACGTTGGTAACTACTTGGTTCTGCCATATTTCTGAAAAGTATTCTCTTTCAGGATATTCCCAAGTTAGATTTTCGCCTCCACTGTTGGGTAATTTTATAATTTCTTGTGCCATTGCAAAAGTCAAACTAAAAAAGCCTAAGCCGATAAGAATGCAATTTTTCATTTCGATTTAATTAAGCATAAATAGGGCATTGGCAAAGAACAGTTTTCCATTTTCCCAGAAGCCTCTAAATAGCGGATTGTCAACCATATAAACTACGT
>CAYGUZ010000232.1:0-3881 GCA_964353215.1 uncultured Flavobacteriaceae bacterium | reverse complement strand
GTTAAAATCATCGTTCATGGCATCATAACACTTCTGTTGCCATGCTTTATAATCAAAGGAGCCCTCGTTTCCGGTTTCTAGATTTTCTAAAGTTTTGTAGGCTTCCATTAATCGGTAATACCCTTTTTCAGAAGCTAATAAGGCATCATTACTTAAATCTAAAATACTGGTATAATGGGCCTGTAGCATAAAAAAGCGAACTACCGATGGTGCAAAGGCTTTACTTAGTATGTTGTTATTGCCACTAAAAATTTCATTCGGATAAATATTGTTATCCGTAGACTTCGACATTTTTTTACCGTTCAAGGTCAACATATTGGCGTGCAGCCAATAATTAACGGGCGTACGCCCATTACTTGCCTCTGCCTGTGCTATCTCACACTCGTGATGCGGAAACTTTAAATCCATTCCACCGCCGTGAATGTCAAAGTTTTCTCCCAGATATTTGGTGCTCATGGCAGTACATTCTAAGTGCCAGCCTGGGAAACCGTCGCCCCAAGGTGAAGGCCATCGCATAATGTGCTGCTCCTCTGCTTTTTTCCAAAGTGCGAAATCTTGCGGATTCTTTTTATCGCTCTGGGCGGTAAGCTCGCGTGTGTTGGCAATCATATCTTCTAGCTTACGTCCACTAAGCTTACCATAGTTATTGGTTTCATTGAATTTGACAACATCAAAATATACGGAGCCATTTATCTCATACGCAAAGCCTTTCGCTAGAATCTCCTTGATAATCTCTATTTGTTCAATAATATGACCTGTTGCGGTCGGTTCAATACTGGGGGGTAGAAAATTGAATTTTTGTAAAGTTTCATGAAAATCTACCGTGTAACGTTGTACAACCTCCATGGGTTCTATCTGCTCAAGTTTCGCTTTTTTGGCAATTTTGTCCTCACCTTCATCGGCATCATTCTCTAAGTGGCCTGCATCGGTGATATTGCGAACGTATCGCACTTTGTAACCAAGATGTTTGAAATAACGAAAAATCATATCGAAAGACATGAAGGTGCGGCAATTGCCTAAATGCACATTACTGTAGACCGTAGGGCCACAAACATACATGCCAATGTACCCTTCTTTCAAAGGTTTAAACTGTTCTTTTTTTCCTGTAAGTGAATTATAAACTTTTAGAACTTGGCTACTGAATAGTTGCATTAAAATTCGGTATCTAGGTTGATGTAATCTAAAAACTCTCTGCGTAGCGCTTCTTCTTTAAATTTGCCACCATATTCAGCAGTTACAGTACTACTTTCAATATCACGAATTCCGCGAGAGTTTACACATAAATGTTTGGCGTCTATAACGCATGCTACGTCTTCGGTACCTAAAACGCTTTGTAGTTCTTTTACTATCTGAATATTCAAACGCTCTTGCACTTGAGGCCGTTTTGCAAAATAGTCAACAATACGGTTCATTTTAGAAAGGCCAACAACGGTGCCGGCAGAAATATAGGCCACATGAGCCCTGCCAACAATTGGTAGTAAATGATGTTCGCAGGTAGAATAGAGTGTGATATTTTTTTCGACCAACATTTCACCATATTTGTACTTATTGTCAAAAGTTGACGAATTTGGTTTTTTATCAGGGTTTAATCCTCCGAAAATCTCTTTTACATACATTTTGGCCACCCTATTCGGTGTGCCGCTTAAACTATCATCTTTTAAATCAAGCCCCAAGGTGTGCATGATTTCACTGACATTCTTCTTTATGCGCTCAATTTTTTCTTCATCGCTCAGTTCGAAAGCATCTTTGCGCATGGGGGTGTCGGCAGATGTGCCAACATGATCGTTACCAACATCTTCATAGTTATTTTCCAATACTTGTTCTATTTTCATTTCACACCTAATAAAGGTTGCAAAGATATACATTAATGCAGTATTTAACATCGCAGTTCTGGCCTTTGACAACATAAATTCTTGTTAACGGTAGCAGCAAATTAAATTTGTAACACCCCAATTAATAAGTACTTATGCTGCAGCGGTATGCGCTTTTTCTTTTTTTTATCTGTTCAGGCAGTCTTTTGAATGCACAAGTTTCAAATGATTGTTCAAGTGCTGTGCCTATTTGTTCGAATACTCCGGCAAATGGTGGTGCAAACGGCTTTGGTCTTGACGATTTTAATGGAGCCACTCGAAGTGGTTGTCTCGAAGCTACTACTACCGGGGCAATAGAATCGAATTCTTCTTGGTATCGCTTTAGAACAAGTGCTTCTGGTCAATTAGGATTTAACATAGGGCATAATGCCCTAGAAGATTGGGATTTTGCACTATATCTGGCAGATGATTGTAATGATTTAGGTGATCCCATTCGCTGTAATTTTTTTGATAATAGAGATGAAAATCAATTTATCGGAGTAGGGGAAGATCCGACAGGAAATACGGCATCATTACAATATGAAGATTGGGTCGATGTTGAGCCCGGTCAAAACTACTATTTGTTAATTAATAATTTTTCAAGCTCTGATTCAGGATTTTCAATTCAGTTTACCGGAGATATTTTTAATACCGACCCATCCGATGCCTTAGATTGCTCAATAATCAGTAATCTTTTAGGAGCACCGATTATTGCATGTGAGAACGAAACGGTAGAGCTTGATGCTACTACAAGTAACGCCATAAGTTATGCATGGTATCGCGATTTTGGCAGCGGTTTTCAATTGATACAAAACCAATCAAATTCCACATTGACCATAAATATAGCTGCTACATACCGAGTTGAGGTCGTAACGGTATCAGAAACTATAATAAGTGATGTTCAAGTTGCCTTTTCTTCACGGCCAGTTACAGGTCTTTTAGTTGACGAGGTCGTTTGTGTCAGTGCAGATGTGCCTTACGACCTAGGCCAAAAAGATATGGAAGCCTTAAATGGGCAAGATCCCAATATTTTTGCGGTGAGTTATTATAATTCTTTGACCGACGCTCAAATGGGTATAAATGAACTGCCTCAACAATATGAGAAAACAGCAGGGGTAGAGACCATATTCGTCAGGGTAAGTTCTTTAGAAAACCCAAATTGTTACGATGCCTCTCAAAGTTTTGAATTTGAGGGTATTGCTGCGCCTATTCTTGGCCTAGATCAGCAACTATTTATTTGTGAAGATGGCTCAATGGCCACTATTGGGCAAGCGACATCGAACCCAAATTATGAGTATTCGTGGAATACAGGCCAAACAACGCCATTTATCACCGTATCTGAACCAGGAACTTATATTCTTACCGCTACTACCTCTCAAGGTAGCGTAAATTGCGTACGTACCAGAACTATTGAAGTAATTACCTCAATTTCTCCTGAAATTAGTGCTGTTGAGATTGATGGTTTTAGCAGCTCTAACACAGTAACCATACAAACCGAACTCGATGGTGATTTTGAATTTCGTTTAGATGATGGAGAATTTCAAACTGAACCGATATTTGAAGACGTACTACCGGGAAATCATACGATTTTTATGAGAGATGTTAACGGGTGTGGCGTGGTTGCCGAAGAAATAGCGGTGGTAGGGTACCTTGTTTATTTTTCACCTAACGGAGATGGTATAAATGACAGTTGGCACATTGAGGGAATGGAGTATTTGAATGAGCCGGTCGTCTCGATATACAATCGTTACGGGAAATTAATTAAGCAACTAAATACAAACAATACTTCTTGGGACGGTACCTTTTCTGGTCAACAAATGCCAGAATCTGATTATTGGTTTAAATTGACTTATTTAGATGATAACGGTACTAGGTTAGTAGATAAATTTTTACAGAAGAACTTTTCGCTACGGCGATAAAATGCTTCGATTTAAAATTATCAAGAATGCATTTTATCGATTAACTGTTATTTTTTTCGGTTAAAGCATACTAAATAATGCACTTTGGTAGTTATGTAAGATAACTGAAAGC
>CAYGUZ010000231.1:0-3899 GCA_964353215.1 uncultured Flavobacteriaceae bacterium | reverse complement strand
CTGCTTTTATGCCGATAAAAGCCCCATTTGTTATTTGAATGCATCACCAAAAAAGAAGTTCGTAGACATTGCCTTCTGGAACTCCGCTCATTTGACCAAGCATTTAGATAAAATGGTCACCGATAAAAGAAAGGTAGTCAAATCCCTTCGTTATACAACACTTGAAGAAATAGATGATGCAATATTAGTAGCTGTCCTCGAGGAAGCTCATTCCTTAAGAAGTAAAGGGTTCTACTAGTTGTACTAGAGATTATTTATGGTAGCCCTAATGGCGACCAAATCTTTCAGTAATTTCTCCAACAAGCTTAAATCCAACATATTTGCCCCATCACTTTTTGCATTGGCAGGGTCAAAATGGGTTTCCATAAAAAGGCCATCGACACCTGCTGCAATTCCTGCTCTGGCCATTGTTCCTATAAGTGCTGGTCGGCCACCGGTTACGCCAGATGATTGGTTGGGTTGTTGTAGCGAATGTGTTACATCTAATACAACCGGAGCGTACTGCTTCATAGTTGGTATACCCCTAAAATCTACGACCATATCTTGATAACCGAACATGGTGCCTCGATCTGTAATCCACACTTTTTCGTTATCAGACTCTTTTACTTTGGTAACGGCGTGTTTCATACTTTCAGGACTCATAAATTGTCCTTTCTTGATGTTCACGGTTCTTCCTGTTTTTGCCGCAGCTACCACTAAATCTGTCTGACGCGCCAAAAACGCAGGAATTTGCAGAACGTCTACATATTCAGCGGCCATTGCGGCATCTTGTTCCGTATGGATGTCCGTAATGGTGGGAACGTCAAAAGTCTCGGATACTTTTCTTAATATTTTTAGCGCTCTTTCATCCCCAATACCCGTAAAAGAATCAATCCGGCTTCTGTTGGCCTTTTTAAAACTTCCTTTAAAAACATAGGGTATTTTTAAATCGTCGGTAATTGCTACTACTTTTTCTGCAATACGTAAAGCCATTTCTTCACCTTCAATAGCGCATGGGCCGGCCAAAAGAAAAAAGTTGTTACCATCTGTATGTTTTAGCTGAGGAATCAGACTTAACTGCATAAGTATATGTTTTAGGCAAAAATACTATTTTGAAAAAGTATCTGTTACTATACTTCCCAAATTTACCTACTATGCAAAAAATAATACTTTTAGTCTTTTGGCTATGGTCTATCATAGCTCTAGGGCAATATGGTAAAAACTGTGAACTAAGACAGTTTAAAATTAACCTGTTCAACCCTGGGGTCGAATACGAAATGGCGCTTGGAATAAATAGTACACTAGATTTTAGGGTGGCTTGGCAAGCTGCTATTGAGCCGGCATCTGAGAACCCTGTTGAAGATTATAATTTTTTTCCGGCAATAACGGTCCAGAATAGATATTATCACAATTTTAATGCTCGAGATAGAAGAGGACGCCAGATTTATGGTAATTCAGGAAATTATATTGCGCCTTCTGTTGCTGTTTTCTCACCAGACACCAGACTGGTCGATGGAGTTCTTGTTGACGGTATACATGGCTATGC
The DNA here is from genome assembly GCA_964353215.1 of uncultured Flavobacteriaceae bacterium. Taxonomy (GTDB): domain Bacteria; phylum Bacteroidota; class Bacteroidia; order Flavobacteriales; family Flavobacteriaceae; genus Croceitalea. Next base: position 2,374 of record CAYGUZ010000231.1, on the reverse strand, counting down.
CGGGTTGGTCTATGGAATACAACGAAGTTATAACTCTGGCTTAAGCTTTTCTGTCGATGCCGGAGCAGGATATTATGTTGGACCTTTTAGAGGTGGAATTCAACCAGTAGTAAATTTAAGTATCGGTTGGATAGTAAGTGAGAAACGTTGGTGTGTAGGAAAGTAATGTTTTTATCTAGAACTAGAAATTCATAATATTCTAGTCGGTCTTTTTGGTACAGTTATTGACCAATCAATGAAATAACTAAAAATCAAATTAAAGATGAAAACCAATTATTTACTTATCCTCCTAACTTTCATAGCGATATCTTTAAAAGGGCAAACAGATAAAAACGTAGAAGAGAATCAATTTAAAATTAACTTTTTGGCTCCAAGTCTAGAATTGGAAAAAGGTACTGGTAAAAATACTACTTTAAATTTTGAACTAGGTACTGGCTTTGCACTAAGAGCAGGTTCTGAAAGAAGTACAGAATTTGGTGTTTTCCCCTATGTAGAAGGTCAGTATCGTTATTATACCAATTTTAATAGAAGATTATCAAAAGGCAAAAATATATCAGGAAATTCAGGTAATTATATAGCAATGAGTCTTTTGTATGTGAGTGGAAATTCAATTTTTGGTGACTTAAACTTAACCAGTAACAACAATTTATTTGTAGGTCCGATGTACGGTTTACAAAGAACATCGAAATCTGGTTTTAATTTTGGTTTAGAGTTTGGGGCAGGTTATTATAAAAATGATGTAGATGGTGGTCTTGCAATTAGAATTGATTTCAGTATTGGCTGGGTAATAGGTAAAAACAAAGAATGAGGTTAAAACGCGCTCATAATCAATAAGATAAAAATAACATTTGATTATGTTGTGGCGTAGATAAATCACAGTATCTTTGCACGCTCAAAATACAGGGTTATGTCTAAAATTAAGAATATTGCCATTATTGCTCACGTTGACCACGGTAAAACCACCTTGGTAGACAAGATTATGTTTCACTGTCAATTGTTTCGTGAGAATGAAAACAAAGGCGACTTAATTCTAGATAATAACGACTTAGAACGTGAACGCGGAATTACTATCGTTTCTAAGAACGTATCCGTTGTATATAAGGACACGAAAATCAATATCATCGATACCCCTGGTCACGCCGATTTTGGCGGTGAAGTAGAGCGGGTATTGAATATGGCAGATGGTGTTTTGTTGTTGGTCGATGCCTTTGAAGGTCCAATGCCGCAAACTCGATTCGTACTACAAAAAGCGATTGATCTAGGTCTTAAACCTTGCGTGGTCATTAATAAGGTGGATAAAGAAAATTGCACACCTGAAGAAGTTCATGAGAAAGTATTCGATTTAATGTTTGAACTGGGTGCCGAAGAATGGCAGCTAGACTTCCCCACTGTGTATGGTTCTGCAAAGAACAATTGGATGAGTGATGATTGGAAGAACGAAACCGAAAATATAGAACCCTTATTGGATATGGTCATTGAACATGTGCCAGAATTTAAACCAGAACAGGGTACAACACAATTGTTGATTACTTCGTTGGATTTCTCTTCGTTCACAGGGCGTATTGCTATTGGAAGATTACAACGCGGGACTTTAAAAGAAGGACAACAAGTTTCTTTGGTAAAAAGAGATGGAACCATAGTAAAGTCTAAAATTAAAGAGCTTTACACCTTCGAAGGCCTTGGCCGTATTAAAGTACAAGAGGTCGTTGCTGGTGATATTTGTGCCATTGTCGGGATGGAAGGTTTTGAGATTGGTGATACTGTTGCCGATATTGAAAATCCTGAAAAACTAAAGACCATCGCCATAGATGAGCCAACGATGAGCATGTTGTTTACCATAAATGACAGTCCGTTTTTTGGTAAAGATGGTAAGTTTGTTACCTCACGCCATATTAAAGAACGTCTTGAAAAAGAATTGGAGAAAAATTTGGCCCTTAGAGTTGAAGAGACCGATAGTGCTGACAAATTCATGGTGTTCGGTCGAGGCGTACTGCATCTTTCTGTTTTGATTGAGACCATGCGCCGTGAAGGTTACGAACTGCAAATTGGCCAACCGCAAGTTATCATCAAAGAAGTTGACGGGGTTAAATGCGAACCAGTTGAACATTTGACGATTGATTTGCCAGAAGAAGTTTCTGGTAAAGCTGTTGAGATGGTCTCTATCCGTAAAGGAGAAATGACTAGTATGGAAGCCAAAGGTTCTCGTATGCTTTGCGAATTTATAATTCCGTCTAGAGGTATTATAGGATTACGAAATCAATTACTTACCGCAACAGCAGGTGATGACATTATGGCGCACCGCTTTTTAGAGTATCAACCATTAAAAGGAGAAATCGCACAGCGTAACAATGGCTCGTTGGTTTCTATGGAGAAC
>CAYGUZ010000230.1:0-3905 GCA_964353215.1 uncultured Flavobacteriaceae bacterium | reverse complement strand
ACTCCATTATCGCCTATTTGAAGAAGCTGGCGGCAATGGCGGAATTGAATATAAACTTGAAGGAGTCTTGACATTTGAAAAAGAGCAATATTTAATTACGGCGACCGACCAAAAAGAGGCTACAAAAGGTAACCCTGAATTTTGCTTAAAATACCTTTCTACAGTTTCAAGTTTAAACAAACCATAAGATAACGATAACATTTTTAAGGTTTGTGGGCGACAATGTGTAAAGTCCCTAAAGCCAGAATGACGTACCTTTAAGCTACAATCATCAGTACACGGTAAATGACCGAGATCAAACTCTATAAATCGAACAAAAAAGCCATCAAGGTCATGGCCCTATGCACCCCTTTTGTAGTGCTCGGTATTTTGATAATAGGTAAAAACCCCTGGTTGGGTTGGTTGAGTGCAGGTTTTTTTGGCCTCGCCTACCCCGTGGGCATTTATAATCTATTGGATAAAAGGCCTATGTTGATTTTCAATGAAATCGGTCTTTTTGATCGTAGCACCCACAACGAATTCATCAATTGGGAGCTGATAAAAGATGCCTACCCCATCAATATCAGCGGGCAAAAATTTATCTGTTTGCTTATCGATGAAAACTTTAAACCTTCAAAAAAGAAGAATCGATTTTATAAAAGTGTGAGCAAATTAAATGAAGCCATAGGCGCACAAGAACTGAACATCAATCTGGGGCAGGTTCAAAAAATAGACGAGGTCAAACTGACCCTTTTTATCTTGAACATGGCCAAAGCCACCAAAATGGATAGAACGCAGCTGATCAAAGCATCAGCGTTATCTTAAAACCATCGATTACCTTAAAATCATGAAAAAACTACTTTTTACAATCCTTCTTCTTTATAGTTTTATAAGTCATGCACAAAGCGAAGCCTATCAAAAACAAAAGGCCAAAAAAATAGCCGAAGGGTCGGTATTCACTAAAATAATCAATAGGGAACTGCCCGCTACTATTGCTTATGAAGATGAAGAAGTAATTGCTTTTCTACCCTTGAGAAAACAGGCTCCGGTGCATTTTCTTGTTGTTCCCAAAAAAGAAATCCATACCATAAACGATGTGGAGGAAGAAGATGCCTTGGTCTTGGGAAAACTCTTTTTGGTCGCTAAAAAACTGGCCAAAGAAAACGGAATTTCAGAAACGGGCTACCGCTTGGCGATGAATATCAACGAAGATGCGGGGCAATCTGTATTTCATTTGCACATGCATCTTTTAGGGGGCGAAAAACTGGCACCTATGCTTTATAGAAAAGAAAAAGAGTAGCACTTTACCATTAGCGAGCACTGTTAGATGAAAACTTGGTCAGTTCGAATGGTTTTTCAGACTCCCGATGAGAAAAAATGTATCAAGAATCGAATTTCAGTGCCAAAACCGTATTCTCGATACTTTTCCCTCTGGGAAAACTCGAACTGACGGTTTTACGTTCTAATAAACTACTTAAAATAGAACGCCGCGTCACTTAAAACTATTACTCATATCCTAGGTGGTGGACGAGGAATGTAATATCAAAAAAATAGCCTTTCTTATTGCGTTAAAACCTTAAAAATTTAGGGCTTTTGCCCATTAAAAAAACACGATTTTCTTCTCTATTAAAATCAAAAAAACAAACTATAAGACTTAACCCCTGTTTGACAAGGCTTTGTTTATAACTAACAGTAACCGACCGCAACGAAATTTAATTATGGAAACTACGATAAACGATATGTCTTTATGACTATTAATGTGCCAGATCACAATCGGTTTAACGAAATACGCCGTAATAGATGTACTGCGTAATGCCTTTCAAAGAAACGATAAACTGATTTCGTTTTTAGTGGTACTTTTTATTCCGCTAGTTGGCAATATTTTATATATCTTCATAGGCGGAAAACAAAGATTGATGCTTTATTAAATCCGTAATATGAAAAGAATAGTTCTCCTCAGCCTAATAGCCCTTTTTATTACTACTAGCCACCAAGCGCAAGAGCAAGAAATTGAAATGAAAGTCAATTTTTGGGGCTACCGCTTTATGAAAGACGGTGAACGCCTTAATTGGAAGGAGCTCGAAGAAGCGACCATTGCCGTAAAGAACGCCAATCTGTTGATAAAAAAAGCTAGAAACCAACATATCACTAGCATTATTATGGGTGTTGTCGGTGGAGGTTTAGTGGGTTGGAGCATCGGCCAAAATGGAACCAAAGATGACCCGGATTATACACTGGCCTATATTGGTGGTGCAATTTCCGCCGCCAGTTTAGGATTTTCCATAAGTACTTTTAATAAGGTCAATAAAGGAGTGGACATGTATAATCTCGCTGTAAACAAAACGGCGCAATACCGGTTTCAACCCGAGCTACAAGTAGTATCGAACAATCGGGGCCTCGGTCTTGCCCTGCGGTTTTAATACTTGAAACTATCTGCCCATCGCTTCGCTAAACTTGTGATGCGCAACTTGGCGAAGTAAATTATTCCAAATAAATTGTTTTCTTTTCAAACTTTTGAACCAGTAAAAAAGTAGCCTTAAGGTAACTAGTTAATTCAGTGGTCAGATTCTGATTATCTTAGTGCTTAGCGCAAGAAATTATGAACCTGAACCAAATTACAGTTCCATCGGTTGATATACCTAAATCCATTTCTTTTTATAAGACCCTAGGTTTAGACCTCATTGTGGAAGCACTGCCCCATTATGCACGTTTTGTTTGCCCCAATGGTAAGGCTACCTTCTCCGTGCATTTGGTGGAAGAACTTTCAAAAGGTAATGGTATGTACGTGTATTTTGAATGTGCTGATTTAGAGGAGCGCGTTAACACTCTAAAAGCAAAAGGAATTCTTTTTGATGAATTACCTAATGACAAATCTTGGCTATGGCGCGAAGCACGTTTAAAAGGCCCGTATGGCAATCAACTTATTCTATATTTTGGCGGCGAGAATAGATTGGATCCGCCTTGGCGCATTAAAAATTAGGCTTTGCTTACTTTTACCGTAAGACATGAACGCACCGAACCACATTTTACCCATAATTGTAATTGCACAATTTTTATGCACTTCTTTATGGTTTGCAGGTAACGGTGTTCTGGTTTCACTTATCACCGATTTTGATTTTGGGGAAAATGGCCTAGATAATATTACCGCTGCCGTACAATTTGGCTTTATCGTGGGCACCTTGCTCTTTGCTCTATTTTCTTTAACGGACCGTTTTTCACCTTCAAAAGTATTTTTAGCCAGCTCCATTTTGGGAGCGCTATTTAATTTGGGCATTGTTTATGAAGGCAATAGTTCGAACAGCATACTTTTATTCCGCTTTTTTACCGGCTTTTTCTTGGCCGGCATTTATCCCGTGGGTATGAAAATAGCCGCAGATTATTACGAAAAAGGATTGGGGAAGGCTCTTGGTTTTTTAGTCGGCGCATTGGTTTTAGGAACCGCATTACCCCATTTGCTAAAATGGCTTGCCGCTGTATTTAAATGGCAATATGTCATTTATGCTACCTCAGCTCTCGCCGTTTTGGGCGGTCTTCTTATGATACTGTTCGTTGCTAATGGTCCATATCGAAAACAAGGACAACGACTTGACCTCAGCACCTGTTTTTCGGTTTTCAAAAAGAAAGATTTTAGAGCTGCGGCCTTCGGGTACTTTGGACACATGTGGGAGCTCTATACCTTCTGGGCCTTTGTTCCCTTTTTGCTTGGCTTGCACGGCGAATTACAGGGCATTAACACCTTTAATGTTTCGTTCTGGTCGTTTTTGGTAATTGCCATCGGCGGATTGGGATGTGTAATTGGGGGCTATATTTCACAACGCAAGGGCGTAAAACGTATTGCAGCCATTTCTTTGTTTTTATCGGGTTGTTGCTGTTTAATTTCCCCCTCGCTATTGCTACATGCTCCTACACCAATCTTTATATTATTC
>CAYGUZ010000229.1:2847-3907 GCA_964353215.1 uncultured Flavobacteriaceae bacterium | reverse complement strand
TGCTTGCCCTATGTAGACATATTTATGCCCAATGAATCTGAATTGTTGGCGCTGACCAGAGAAGGGGATATTGAAAAGGCCATCGAATCCATCATGCCCTACAGCAATACTTTGGCGCTCAAGATGGGGCATAAGGGTAGTTGGGGAGTATCAAACGCAGAATCTATTGTAATGCCCGCCTTCAAAAATGAAAATTATGTTGATTCTATAGGCGCAGGCGATTCATTTAATTCTGGTTTTATAAAAGAATTTTTGAAAGGGTCCCAATTAAAAGACTGTCTTTTAAATGCAAATCTCATGGGGGCAATCAACACTACTTCACCTGGGGGAACGGCAGCCTTTAACGATAGGGTTCGCTTTGATGAAATAAAAGAAAAAATCATGAATTCGAATTTAAAAATTAAATAGTGGGAATTAAGGAAACGCTTAGAAAATTTACCGCACAAAGAAGAGGGCTTTTGGCGACCAACTATTATAATGTCGAAACATTGCATGGCCTTCTGAGGGCGGCATCAGAAGAAAATGAACCTTTAATACTTCAATTGACCAATAGCAGTATTGAATACATGGGATTGAATACCGCCGTTAATCTTGGGCGTAGTGGTCTAGAACAATTCAATGTAAATGGATGGATTCATCTAGACCATGGGGGTTCTGTCGAATTGGTGCATCGTTGTTTAGATGCAGGTTTTGACTCTGTTATGATCGATGGTAGTGAGTTATCTTTTAAAGAAAATGTAAGAATCACACAACAAGCTGTAAAATTAGCTCGCGAATACGGAGTGCATATAGAGGCAGAACTAGGTTTTGTGGCCAAATTAGGGCAAAGCACCAAGGGTGCAGGATTCACTCAGCCCAAAGAAGCAAAATTATTTGTTGAAGAAACCGGTGTTGACGCACTGGCAATTGCCATAGGCACAGCTCATGGTTTTTACAAAAGTGAACCAAAACTTCAGTTAGAACTGTTAGAGAAAATAGCGCGGGTAACTCCATCGACTTTAGTTTTACATGGTAGTTCGGGAGTTCCCCACAATCAAGTGAGAGAAGCCATATCCAGAGG
>CAYGUZ010000229.1:1718-2837 GCA_964353215.1 uncultured Flavobacteriaceae bacterium | reverse complement strand
CAAGAATGTTTTTATGAAAACCTTACAAAGCCAACTAAGGGGCAATGAAGAAATTGATTTGAGAAAAGTGTTTCCTGTAGCTACGAACGAGGTAACCGCCCTGGTAAAAGATAAGTTGCGAATGGTAAAAAATGAAGCTAATGCTGCGGCCATTCTTTGATGCACATATCCATTTGAACACTGATAGCAAAGAGAAAATTATCCTTGCCAATGAATATGATGCACACTGTCTTTCCATAAATACAGATGTTCCCTTCTTTCCGTCACTTAAAGAACAAGAAAACAACATTCACAAACTTAAAGCAATCTCAACTGCTGGGCTAGATTACATTTGTTCTTTTTCCATGGAGAATTGGGGTTCTGAAGATTGGACACAAGGCGTCTTATCGCAGATAAAAGAAGGTGTGGCCAATGGTGCTTGCGGTGTAAAACTTTGGAAAAACATTGGAATGGATCCAGCTATTAAGAAAGATGACGGCTCATTTTTGATGATCGATGATGACATATTCAATCCCATCTTCGAGTATGCCATAGCTAATGATATTTTATTTATCGGTCATCAGGGAGAACCAAAAAATTGCTGGCTTCCATTAAATGAAATGACGGTTGACTCAGATCGGGAGTATTTTAAGGCGCATCCTGAGTTTCATATGTTCAACCATTTAGATTTTCCCTCCTATGATGCGCAAATAATAGCGAGAGATAATGTTTTAAGAAAGTTTCCTCGGCTAAAGTTTGTTGGTCTCCATCTTCTAAGCCTAGAGTGGAGCCTAGATAAAGTTGCTGAACGATTGACCACTTTTCCTAACCTAAAGACCGACCTGGCAGAGCGTATTTGTCACGTACAATTACAAGCTAAAGAAAATTGGCGATCAACAAGGGATTTTTTTATTAAATACCAAGACCGTATTATTTACGGAACAGATTTAATTGATGATGGATCGCTTTCAGGAGCTGAATTTGCATTAAAATTAGAGGGTTTATGGAAATTTCATTGGGAGTTTTTTGCTACCAATAATGAAATGGAAGAACCTGAATTTTCGGGAAAGTTCAAAGGGCTTGACCTTCCAGAAGAAGTTTTGAGAAAAATTTTCTACGACAATGAGCAACAAACTTTTT
>CAYGUZ010000229.1:0-1708 GCA_964353215.1 uncultured Flavobacteriaceae bacterium | reverse complement strand
ATTTAAAACTAAATAACCGCAAATCGACACCCAAAACTATTCAATAGTTTTTTATTTGTTGATTTTCTAAAGCTTATCTTTAGTATCGCAAGGATATGAAAGAAATTAAAAAGATGAAAAAAACCGCTTCACGCCGTGCTCAAATCTTGGAAGAATTAGATAAATACGGGCAGGTAAATGTTAATAAACTTAGTGAACTATTTGACGTAAGTGAAGTTACTATAAGAAACGATCTCGATAAACTTGAAAAAAACAATCTTTTGGTAAGAGCCCACGGAGGTGCCTTTAAATCAAATAATATTGCGCTAACCTTGAGCCAAAAGAAGAAACTGAACGTCGAGTCAAAAACTAGAATTGGTAAAATGGCAGCTTCATTAATTAAAGATAATGATGCCATAATACTTGATTCTGGGACCACCACTTTTGAGATTTCTAACTTTTTAGGAGATTTTCAAAACTTAACTGTAATTACCAATGCTTTGGATATTGTCAATAACCTTGCACCGCAGGAGCATTTAGAAGTGTTTATGCCAGGAGGCTATTTAAAGGAATTTTCTATGTCATTGGTTGGCCCCATGGCGGAAAGAAACCTTAAAAATCTATCTTGTGATAAGTTGTTCATAGGGGTTGACAGTATTCGACCAAAAAAAGGAGTGTTCACACATCACATGGAGGAAGCGCAGTTAAATCAAATTATGATCGACATAGCTGATGAGGTTATCTTGGTTTCAGATAGTTCAAAATTTGAAAAATCTGGTATGGCCTTTATATGTGCCATGGATAAAATTAATAAAATAATAACCGATGATGCTATAAAAAAAGAACATCTTGAAATTCTTGAAAAAAATAATATTGAAGTAATTCTGGTTTAAATAACAGAGCTAAAATATTAAAGGTCCCCCTAACCAATGAATGCCCGAGGTTCTATTGAAATCAAGTCCTTCTTAAGATTTATAAACACGTTAATGTTTATTAGGCACAATTAGTTGTATGCCCGATTTATAGCACGAGTATCCATAAAAGCGTTGGATATGTTAGCATCTTCAATTGCTTTCAGGAATGAGTTGGAAGAGAATACCATATATTATAGAAGTGAAATGGCCAACAAAGAATTTTATTATACATAGAGTTCACCCTATAGGTTCCATTATGTTATGAGATGCTAAACTTTCATAATACTTTTCCTTGCGCTTATTGAATGAAGGCATCTTTGAGAGAATAACCAAAACAGTAATTAAAGAATTATGATGCCAAACAGATATTCAAGTTATTCGTAGCCGTTTGTCTTAATAAATTCTAGAATTTCAACTTTAACATAAAAGGCTACAATTTTTAAAACGACAAAGGGACCTCACTTTCGTGAAGCCCCTTATTTACTGAGCGGTCTGGACGGGACTCGAACCCGCGACCCCCTGCGTGACAGGGTAAATTTCATTACTAAATGTTAAAATTATTTTTTCTATTTAATTGAATATCAGATATTTAATAATTTTTGATGTCATATGAAATCATCTGATATGTTAAAAAAGTGTGCAGAAAGTGTGCAGTTTTTATCGTAACTTTTAGTTGAAAATCGATTAGGCATGGCACGCATAAAACTTGTTTTAGACACTAGAAAGAGTTCTCGAAGAGTAGATGATACTTTTCCAATCTCGTTACGAATATTTCACTTCAAAGCTCGTTTCTTAAAAACCGGATACTACTCTTC
>CAYGUZ010000228.1:2530-3909 GCA_964353215.1 uncultured Flavobacteriaceae bacterium | reverse complement strand
CCAGAAAGCTGGTGTGTACCAAACAACCGGTCATTAGCCCCGCAACGGTCGCTAAACCATATTTTCTGCCATTGGCAATACTCTGGGTAAGCACAAAAATATTATCAGGTCCGGGAGATACACCAAGCGCAGCTGTGGCAAGAATAAAACCAAGTAGTATTTCGTAATTCAAAATTGAATTTTAAATGCTCAAAATACAAATTCTATAATTTTAAAAGCTAAATTCGAGACCCTGATAAATCAAATATGAGAATCAATCATTTAAGCCGTTCATTATTTTTACTAGTCTCCTTTTTCATTATACAAGGGTGTGTTTCAATCGATGTAAAAGAAAAATCAACAATGACCACTGAAAAAATAACACAAGACAGCTTACTACGCCATATCGTACTCTTCAAATTTAAAGAAGATACAAGTACAGAAGAGCTAGCTACTATTGAAAAGACATTTGCAGCTTTACCAGGAAAGATTCCGCAAATTGTAGATTTTGAATGGGGAACCAATAATAGCCCTGAAGGTTTGGACAAAGGTTTTACCCATTCCTTTTTTGTAAGCTTTAAAAATGAAGAAGATAGGGCTATCTATCTGCCTCATCCAGACCATAAGGCTTTTATAGCAGTTGCTTCACCTCATATTGATGATGTCTTGGTCTTAGATTACTGGTCGCAGTAATATTTACCAAGTATATTCTGGGGGTTCGATACCATTCATTCGTAAATAAAGGTTGGCTTTCGCCCTATGATTGGTTAAATGGTCTTGTACATAAAAAAATGCGAAAGCCCTGCTTACCGTATTTCCACTATGATACATCACGCAGTTTTCATCAAGTTTTTCTTGTTCTATAGTTCTAATGATTTCCGTAGTATAGGCAAACCCTGATTTTAACAAGGCGATAATTTCAGACTTACTAAGTTTGGAAGCGTCTGGGGTATTCGGGACCACTTCCATACCTTGAACATAACGTTTGGTCAAAAGTTCTATGGTATAACCGATATGGACCATTTGCTCTGCGAAGGATTTACTTTCAGGGGTTGGTCTGAAATTATATAGTTCTTGGGGCATTGCCCCGGCAACCTCCAAGCAATGCGATTGTGCCTCTAACCAAACGGGGAGATACATTTTTGCAAACTCGGTTTTTGGCTCTTTTTCTTGCTGGCCAAATACTAAGGTGGTAGAAATTAATGCTACTAAAACTAGTTTGAATTGCTTCATTTGAAAAGGATTACTGTTCCCTTTCCAAGATAGCTTTATTGATTTTCTTAAGCAAACCCGGTCCTTCGTAGACGAAACCGGTATACAATTGGACTAGGTCAGCACCAGCTTCTAATTTTTCCAAAGCGTCTTCGGCAGAATGAATTCCGCCAACGCCAATAATAGGA
>CAYGUZ010000228.1:0-2520 GCA_964353215.1 uncultured Flavobacteriaceae bacterium | reverse complement strand
CCTTATTACTATTTTCTGCCAAAAAGCGTATCACTTCGGTACTTCTGTTCTTTAAAGGTTTTCCGCTAAGTCCACCCTTTTCTTCTGCCAGTGTTAAATGAGATTTCAAACCTTTTCTATTGATGGTCGTATTCGTTGCAATAATGCCATCAATTTTAGTAGTAGCTACAATGCCGATGATATCCATCAACTGATTCTCAGATAAATCAGGAGCTATCTTTAATAAAATAGGTTTCTCTTTGACATTATTTGCCTTGGCAATTTTTGAATTTTCTCGTTTCAATTGCTTTAATAGTTCTGTTAAGGGTTTTTTATCCTGTAGTTCCCTTAGTCCCGGGGTATTAGGGGAGCTCACGTTTACTACAAAGTAGTCAACATGTTCAAAAAGGGCATCAAAGCAAATTAGATAATCCTTGACCGCATCTTCATTTGCAGTGATTTTGTTCTTACCAATATTTCCGCCAACAATTACGCGATGCTCTTTCTTAAGTCTTTCTACCGCATCAAAAACGCCGCCATTATTAAAACCCATTCGGTTAATAATTCCCTGATCATCTCTCAAGCGGAATAATCTCGGTTTAGGGTTACCTGGTTGGCCCTTTGGTGTTAGCGTTCCGATTTCAACGAAACCAAAACCAAAGTCTGAAAATTCATTAAAAAGCTTGGCATCTTTATCAAAACCTGCTGCCAAACCCACAGGATTTTTAAATTTTATACCAAAAACTTCGCGTTCCAATCTTTTATCATCGACCAAGTACAATGACCTAAATATCGAAGCAAAGCCCAATTTAGATAGTATTCTTATAGAAAAGAAAGAAAAATGATGTGCAGTTTCGGCATCCAATAAAAACAATAAAGGCCTGATTAGGTACTTATACATCTACTCTGAAATTTGCGCAAAAATAGAAACTCTTACCTGGTAATCTGACATCTTTTGTTATTTTTCGTTAACAGGAATGGTCGGATAAAGTGGAGTACTAGAAATTTCATGGCAGAGTTTAACGTAAAGGCTGTATTGCTCGTCGGTAAAAATACCCAACATACGCTTATCGAGCATATGCAAATTACTTTGCATACTATCCAATAATTTTCTGTACTGATAAGACATCGTCATGAGTACTTCTGGCGAGCTCTCTGCATGCCTTTTGACCAAATTGTTCGCTTGATCGATTAAAAAACTATTGCGGTATTTTAGCTCTGCCCCCCAATCTTTAAGTTTTTGAACTTGAGTAGAATCTAACTTAAAGACATTTTTAATAGTATCATCGTCTTTACCACCAATCCCCAAATAACATACTTCTTGCGAATAGCCAGAAAAATTTATTAGTAGCAGAAATAAAGGGAGTAAAGTTCTTATCAAATCAGTTAGGTTCGTACAACAATATAGCTGCAATCGGCTTTTTTTTATCATATTTCCGATTTAATAAGCATTATTTTTGATAAAAAGCATGTTTTATGGAAAACTTACTACCTCGATTTTTGGAATATGTTTCAATTGATACACAAAGTGACCCTAATTCCAAAACCACACCAAGTACAGAAAAACAGTGGAAATTAGCTAAAAAACTTGTACTTGAACTGAGTAAGATCGGCTTGGAAAAGGTCTCTATCGATGAAAATGGATATATCATGGCAACCTTGCCCAGCAATATAAACAAAGAAGTGCCTACTATTGGTTTTATAGCGCATTATGATACCACACCAGATTATACGGGTGCCAATGTAAAGCCACAAATCATTGAAAATTATGATGGTGGCGATATTATTTTGGATAAAGCTTCAAATACGGTCTTATCGCCCGATTATTTCGAAGATTTAAAACAATACGAAGGGCAAACAATTATAACCACTAATGGCAAGACCCTATTGGGTGCTGATGATAAAGCGGGCATAGCCGAAATTATAACCGCAATGGAACATTTAATTCAACATTCGGAAATAAAACATGGTAAAATAAGAATAGGCTTCACCCCTGATGAAGAAATTGGTAGAGGCGCACATAAGTTTGATGTAAAAAAGTTTGGGGCAGATTGGGCCTATACGGTAGATGGAAGTCAAATTGGTGAACTAGAATATGAAAATTTTAATGCCGCTGGCGCAAAGGTGACTATAAAAGGTAAAAGTGTACACCCAGGCTACGCAAAGAACAAAATGATCAACGCCATTGGTGTTGCTAATGAGTTTATAAGTCTTATGCCTCCAAGAGAGATACCCGAAATGACCGAGGGCAATGAAGGCTTTTTTCATATTCATGGTATAAAAGGAGATATTGAAAATGCCGAATTCGAGCTAATTATACGTGATCATGATGAAGAGCATTTTCAGGCGAGAAAGGACTTGTTGCGAGCTATTTCTGAAAAGTTGAATAACAAATATGGAGCGATTATTTCATTAGAAATCAATGATCAATATAGAAATATGAAAGAAAAAATAGAACCCGTTTTTCATATTATCGAAATTGCCGAAGAGGCCATGCTAAAAATAGGGGTTGCGCCAATAATCAAACCTATTAGAGGAGGT
>CAYGUZ010000227.1:0-3911 GCA_964353215.1 uncultured Flavobacteriaceae bacterium | reverse complement strand
GGAAGAAGTGAAAGACTTCGTAATAGAATTGCTTTTTTTGATGTTTGTGTTTTCATGACTTTAAATCGTTTTTTGATTGATGAATAATTAATGGCATTTGCCATCCCGATAGCTATCGAAACGGACTGATATTTATGTAGACTATCCTGTGATAAGTAGGATAAAAGCGTATTTTGATAGTCGCTGGTTGAAACATTTTTTGCGATAACAGCACTATCTGCTAAAAATTCGTGATTTAGTTTGATTGATTTTTTAAAGAAGTAGAGTAGTGGATTAAACCATAGAATAACCTGTAATAATTCTATGAAAACCACGTCGAAGCTGTGCCTTTGTCTGGCATGAATTTCTTCATGCAGTAGCACTTCTTTAGGGATGGTATTGGCTTCAAACTTTTCTTTATTCAAAAAAATATATTTGAAAAACGTATGCGGTGGTAGCTGCTCTAATAACAGCACCTTTATACTAAAACCCTGTTTTACTTTGGTATTTTTACGAATTCTATTCAATATTTGAAAAAGGTTTCTTAGAAAACGTATTCCAAAAATTAGAGCGCCAATACCATAAATTGTCCATGCCACCAACGGCCAATTTACCACATCAATATCTCGTGTAGCGGGTTCGATTAAAACTTGACCTGATGTCTCTATAAATGAACTAGTGCCGTTGTAGGTAGTTATTGCCGGTTCTACATACTCTACAAATACCAAACCTGGTATCACTAAAGAAGCTACTAATGATAGCATTAGATAAAATCTTTTGAATATATGCATGTTTTCTTTCTCTAGAAGTAGTTTGTAGAACAGCAGAAAAATTGCCATGCAGGCCGCCGATTTAATAATATAGATAAGCATGATTATTTCTTTTTAATTTCACTATCGATTAGGGCTTTTAAAGCTTCCAGTTCATCTTTGCTTAAATCGGTTGATTGGGTGAAAAATGAAGCGAATTGACTTGGGCTGTTATTAAAAAAGTTTTTAATAAGTCCGTTTACATGTTTAGAGAAATAGTCTTTTTTCTTTACTAACGGATAATATTCCCTAGACCGTCCAAAGCTTTTATAGGCCACAAAACCTTTATCCGCCATTCTTTTAAGTAAAGTAGCCACTGTAGTGGTCGCTGGCTTTGGTTCTTCATAGGCATCTAATAAATCTTTCATGAAAGCCTTCTTCTGCTTCCATAGAATATTCATAAGTTCTTCTTCGGTTTTCGATAACTGCATTCTCTACAAGATTAGAATTAACTCTACAAACATAGAGTAAATGTTTATATTCTACAAGTGTAGAGTAATTTTTTTTTAGAACAAGAAAGATTTTACTTCTTGCCAATTGACTACGAAGCTAGAAAATTTATCGGTTGAAAGGCCTTTCATTAATCCAGTTGAAACCTCTAGAATAAAGCAATAAGCTATCTAAATTCTTTCGTTTCAAGATGATTTCATGATTGTATAAATAGATATCGCCATTTAGTTTTAAAGTTTCAGAATTTAAAAACGCATAGGTGAAATTTGGCGTCTCGTTTCTTTCTCCTGGGGCGTAAAGTGCTACTTTTTTACTTATGGAGTCTGGTTTGAAAGTGTAATTGTATTTTTCGTCATCCATCATTTTTATAGTAGCCCTGTCTTTGCGATCAATAATAAGATAGCGCCACTGATTTTTATCTGTAATCAAGCGCGGTAAGGTATCATTTTCTTTGATGAAATGAGTAACCTCCCAAATACCATATAGATATGGTTTTTCGCTGTTTTTACTTCTATCATTACCATAACCCCTCATTAAAAACAGACCGATCAGCACGACGGTTAACGTTAGTTTTGTCCAGAAAATGGCCTTGTGATAGGTTTTGTCATTTATTGGGTTAAAGAATTCATAAGCTTCGGTCGGTTTGTTTTTTATAAAGACATTAATAAACCTTTTGATATCGGTACTAAAAATAAACAATGCCATAAGGGTAAGGTGTACCGAAAATATCTTGACCGGAATATCGAACATAAAGTTCATAACAGCTACATGGATCATTACACCCATCGTTACAAAAGCCCCCAAGGTAGATGTTCTTCTAGGTATTAAGAGAAGGCCGCCGGTAATTTCCATAAGACCCATAAAAAGATTGAAGCCTTTTGAGTATCCCAAATATGTCCAAGCTAAGCCCATGGGTGAAAATTCTCCCAACGATTGCATCATTCGGGTAAGCGAAGGGTAAGGAAATTGCAACTGTATCACCTTTACAAAGCCATAGGTAAACATAAAAAATATAAGGAAGATTCTTAATGCTACAATAAACCAGTACATTAGTTGATTGTAACTCTCGCGCTTACGGTCGAACACAATCCATAAAAGGGCAATTATTATTGCCAGAATAAAGTTCATGAAAAGGGTAGCATAGGCATAGGTGTTGTCACCACTACCATAACCACTTACTTCGTAACTATAATTAAAGCCAAGTAAACTGCCAAACCATCTGGTAGGGCCTTCCACAAAACCACTAAAAAACATTAAAAGGATATAAAGTACGAAGTAGGAGAATACAAATTTGAAAAATGCTTTTTTAGCAAACCCCCAATGCGCTTTATATTCTTGACTTATTAGCATACTCCTTTTAGAAGTTTTTTAGGTTTTAGCTTGTTTAGAAAGCTCGGTAAAATATTTATAGAAATATGGAATGGTCTCAATACCTTTTAGGTAGTTCCAAACTCCAAAATGTTCATTTGGCGAATGAATGGCATCACTATCTAACCCAAAGCCCATTAAAATAGTTTTGCTTCCTAAAACTTGTTCAAAAAGTGCTACAATAGGAATGCTTCCACCGGTCCGCTCAGGAATCGGGGTTTTACCAAAAGTAGTTTCATAAGCTTTTGCCGCAGCTTTATAGCCCAGGCTGTCCATATTGGTGACATAAGGCAGGCCACCGTGGTGTGGTGTAACCTTTACTTTAACTCCTTTTGGAGCAATAGACTCAAAATGCTCGGTAAATAACTCTGTAATTTCATCAGGGTCTTGATGAGGCACCAATCGCATTGAAATTTTTGCATACGCCTTGCTCGCGATTACGGTTTTTGCACCTTCACCGGTGTAGCCTCCCCAAATTCCGTTTACATCTAAAGTAGGCCGTATAGAATAACGTTCAGAGGTCGTATATCCGGCTTCGCCCTGAACATCTGCTATATCCAATGCTTTTTTATAATCCTCTAAGTTAAATGGCGCTTTTGCCATTTCAGCTCGTTCTTCCGCCGATACTTCTTCAACCTTGTCATAAAAGTTCTTAATGGTGATATGATTGTTCTCATCATGTAAAGAGGCGATCATTTTATTCAGTACATTTATCGGATTAGGTACGGCCCCACCATAAATACCCGAATGTAAGTCACGATTTGGTCCCGTCACTTCAACTTCAACATAACTTAGACCACGCAGGCCTGTTGTAATGGATGGCACATCGTTAGCAATCATTCCCGTATCGGAAATAAGTATAATGTCGTTGGATAATTTTTCCTTATGATCTTCTAAGAATTCTGCTAAGCTATCGCTGCCAACTTCTTCTTCTCCCTCGATCATAAATTTCACATTACAGGGCAGCTCATTATTTTTTATCATGAATTCTGCGGCTTTGACATGCATATACATTTGCCCCTTATCGTCACAAGAGCCGCGAGCGAAAATTGCACCTTCTGGGTGAAGTTCGGTCTTTTTTATTACTGGCTCAAATGGAGGAGAATGCCATAAATTCAGTGGGTCTGGTGGTTGTACATCATAATGACCGTATACTAAAACCGTTGGTAAACTCTTATCGATAATCTTTTCGCCATAAACAACGGGGTATCCTTTGGTTTCGCAAATTTCTGTGCTATCGCAACCAGCTTCTTGTAACGATTTTTCAACAAATTTTGCAGCAGCGATGACATCTTTAGCATAGCC
>CAYGUZ010000226.1:0-3938 GCA_964353215.1 uncultured Flavobacteriaceae bacterium | reverse complement strand
TCGTTAGCTATTTTTTTTCCGTCTAAAATGTTCATTTTAGTTATCAGTTTGCAGTAACAGTTGGCAGTCTATTTTGAGCCAAATTTACCAGGATTATTGATCATATACTGAATTAACTTTCCCACTTCTTCTGAGCTGTTGGAAAGAAATTGAAATTTTTCTGTGTTTATGTAATCGCAAGCCAGGGCAAATTCAAGCCAGACCTGCGTTTCAGAATTTTCGGCATCGGAATCGGTCAACTTACTGATAAAGTGTTTTGGGTAAACCCTTTTTCTGTACGATTCGGCTATATTGGCGCATACTGAGCGAGAAGAACGTCGAATTTGGTCGGTGAGTGCATACTTCTCCTCTTTTGGAAAAGATTTTGAAACTTCAAATATGGCCATTGACAAATCAAATCCTTTTTGATAAGCCAATAATTTTTTGAAACCCATTTATTCTAATTTAACTGCAACTGCCTACTGCCTACTGCCTACTAAAATCAACGCATATTTTGCATCATCTGCATCATTTTCTTGCCACCACCGCCTTGCATCATTTTCATCATTTTACTCATTTGCTCAAACTGCTTTAACAACTGATTCACATCTTGAACAGTGCGACCGCTTCCAGATGCTATTCTTTTTTTACGACTGGTGTTTAACTTGTTTGGGTTTGAGCGTTCATCAGGTGTCATAGAATGAATAATAGCTTCTATGTGTTTAAAGGCGTCATCATCAATATCTAAGCCTTTTAAAGCCTTACCAGCTCCGGGAATCATGCCCATAAGGTCTTTCATATTCCCCATTTTCTTAATCTGCTGAATCTGGCTTAAGAAATCATCAAAACCAAAGCGGTTCTTGGCAATTTTCTTTTGGATTTTGCGCGCCTGCTCTTCATCAAACTGTTCTTGTGCACGTTCAACTAAAGAAACAACATCGCCCATACCTAAAATACGGTCGGCCATACGTGACGGATAGAAAACATCTATAGCTTCCATCTTTTCGCCGGTACCGATAAACTTAATCGGTTTATCTACTACAGATTTAATGGATATGGCTGCACCACCTCTGGTATCACCATCTAATTTGGTTAAAATAACACCATCAAAATTCAATATATCATTAAAGGCTTTTGCTGTATTAACAGCATCTTGCCCGGTCATAGAATCTACAACAAACAGGGTTTCTTGAGGGTTGATAGCTTTATGGATGTTTGAAATCTCATCCATCATCGCTTCATCAACGGCCAAACGACCTGCGGTATCTATGATAACAACATTACAACCATTTTGCTTTGCATGTTCAACCCCTGCTTTTGCGATAGTAACAGGGTCCGTATTATCACGGTCAGAATATACTTCTACACCTATCTGTTCACCAACAACATGCAACTGGTCTATTGCAGCAGGGCGATACACATCGCAAGCTACCAAAAGCGGTTTTTTAGTCTTCTTATTCTTAAGATAATTGGCCAGTTTGCCAGAAAAAGTGGTTTTACCTGAACCTTGTAAACCAGACATTAAAATAACCGAAGGGCTACCCGTTAAATTTAACTCTTCAGCGTCACCACCCATTAAGGCGGTTAATTCATCTTTAACGATTTTGACCATTAACTGGCCAGGCTGTAGATTGGTCAAAACATTTTGACCTAAGGCTTTTTCTTTTACGGTATTTGTAAATTCTTTTGCAATCTTAAAATTAACATCGGCATCCAATAAAGCCCTGCGGACTTCTTTCATGGTCTCCGCCACGTTAATTTCAGTGATTTGACCACGTCCTTTAAGTACGTGTAATGCCTTATCTAGTTTCTCGCTTAAATTATCGAACATGCGCTTACATCATTTTTTTGAAGAAGCACAAATTTAAGAATAACTCTTGGATTACTGATGGTCAAAGTCTAGGTTGAATTTTTGCAAAAAGAAAAAGGACGACTTTTTCAAGTCGTCCTTTCTAAATTGATGTGGGGCAAAATTTAATTTATTTTCTCAAATACTAAACTGTCAATTCCTCCATTGCCTCCACTTACATCTTTGAGCTCTATCCTCGAGCTTGTGTAAGAGACAATATCCCAGTCATCACTTAGTTCTTCAAAATCTTGAGGAGTAGAAAAGAAGATGTTAAAATCTGTATCACTTTCACTATCGCTATCATCATCTGAACTAGAGTCGGTAATCGACCATGTACCATTAAACTCATTAGTTCCATTAGCCGCCACTAGGGTACCACTTGTATTAAAAATAAAACTGTATCCACTAAAGTTTGAGGTTTCTTCCTTATCTGTATCAAAAAAATAGGTTATTTTCCAAGCACCTTCAACAGTTATCGATCTAAGCTCTGCTATTTGCTCAGCAGAAAAATTGTCTGTTCGGTCATCAGTTTCATCACAACTTATTGCAGAAATGAGGGTGAATATGACCAATAATCTTGAAATTGATTTTTTCATTTTATATAGTGTTCTCGATTAATAATTAGATGATTAGGGTTTTTCAAAAACTAGTACTTCTATGCTTCCATCACCTCCGCTCTCGCTCATCAACTCAATTCTCGAAGGAGTTACCGATACGATATCCCAATCGTCCGTAAGGTCTCCATAGATACCATTTTCATCAAAGTTTAAATAAAACTTCAACTCTTGGTCCTTGTTCCTTATAACTCTCCAGAGCCCTGTCAAGAAAGGGTCATCATTTACAGATAATTCTACCTGATGCATGTTAGAGAAGCTAAAATCAACTCCATTGTATTCTGCGGTCATATCAACATTATCCTCAATGTAATAGGCTACGTTCCATTGACCACCTAGCATGATATTTCTAATTTCTGAAACATCGGCATCACCAGCGTTGTCATCACAAACACGTTGTAAGATCAATTCATAATCAGTACCATCAACTTCAAATTTCAACCTCTCGCCGGTAAGTTCTCTCAACGACCAATTAAAACTTACAGCTTGCTCGTCACCAAGGCTTATTAATAAGGCAAGCTCCATTTTAGCATTTAAACCAACTTCCCAAGTACCTTCTGAAACCGTTATTCCATTGCCTAGGGTCACAACACCTTCAGACATAAAATTAAATTCATAACCTAAAAGTCTATCAATTTCTACACCTTCATTCTTCACTCTTTTAATAATCCACTCGCACTCTCTTAAAATTCCTCTAAGGGTGTCTTCGTCCTCACCATTGGTGTCATTTTCACAATATTGTTTAAGAATAATTTTGTTGTCATCATCTCCAAACAACTTTATTCTACCTTCACCTATCTCATAGACCAACCATTGTAAATTAAAGTCTACAAGAACCTCAAACTCTAAGTCTAGTACTACACCATTATCAGAAATACTTGTATCCCAAGTTCCGGTTAGCATATTACCTTCTCTATCGTTTACGAAAACTGTACCTTCTTCGGTAAAGTTCATTAAGTACTCGAAATATTGATCTGTTTGATCAGTACCTTCTCTTTTTAGTTCACGAACCAACCAAGGACATTCTATCAAATAGGCATCCAATCTTTCTTCACTAAAGTCATCATCATTATAATCATTGTCATCGTCTTCATCACATTCATCTTTAGCGGCATCTAAAGCAGCGGCCAATTCCGCATTGCTATTTACCATAACTTCGGTACCATCAAACTTCTTTAACGTGATAGGGAAATCAATACTTACTAGGTCATCATCTTCAAGACCTTCAAAGAATCTTCTTAACTCTTCATCACTGCTAATGGTAACTGAACCTGTTTGTTGTTCGTTAACATCAAAAGTGAAAAGGGTAATAGGGTAAACAAAATCGATACACTCAATATCATCATCTTCGCCTTCTGTACATTCGGCAATTAACTCTCGGAGTGCTTCTTTATTTTCAATAGTGATTTCTGTAAAATCACCTAGCGTAATCGTCACAGGAAAGATGATTTCTAAAATATCTTCATCATCATCGAATTCATCAAAGATTTCCTCAA
>CAYGUZ010000225.1:3280-3941 GCA_964353215.1 uncultured Flavobacteriaceae bacterium | reverse complement strand
GTTGCCGTTCGTATATCAAAATTCTTTTCAATACTTGCAAAATCTTCTGGGGAAACCCCGATTTTTTGCAGCCTGTCTTGCCTTAAGCGATTTTCAAAAACACGTTCCAACCTTTCTAAAATATAACTTACCGGATTATCTTTAGTATATAAAAAGACACCGTTCGATACTTTCTCTAAACTCTCTTCTTTAGGAATGTAAAGCAGTCCATATAAGCCCATTGAAAGGGTTGAATCTTTGGCAGTTTCCAGGTCTATATCTTTATATTTAAGATAAGAAACAGATGCCGTTGCATTAAATTCATTTGAAAAGTAACCACTCTCATTTAATACCGCTATCGTTCTTTTCTCACTATCGTTCACCTTGGTCAAGAATGCAATCAAAACAATCATGCCTACCATTAAAATAGGACTCAAAAATGTCATAATAACAAAAGACTTGTTTCGAACTTTCGCTAAATACTCCCGCTTTATTATCAATTTAAGTTTGCTCATGCGCTCTTAGAATTAACGGTTTGTATAAAAATATCGTTTGCAGAAGGTATCGTTTCGTTAAAATGATTAATATTTCCCAAACCCGCTAATTTCGTAAGGATGATCGACGTATCATCTGAAGGTAATTTTACGGTAAAAACAAACTGTTATTCCTCGGCGTTGAATGC
>CAYGUZ010000225.1:0-3270 GCA_964353215.1 uncultured Flavobacteriaceae bacterium | reverse complement strand
GTGTAATTTCAAAGGCTTCATTTAAATCCTGCAACACGCTTTCAGTATTTGTTTTAGTCTGCAAACCTATCTTAAACACATTGTTCTTGTAGGCCTTCTTTATTTCTGAAAGTTTTCCGTCCAATAACTTTTCAGATTCATGAAGCAGTGCAATATGTTCGCATAATTCTTCGACAGATTCCATTCTATGCGTTGAAAAAATAATGGAAGCTCCTTTTTCTTTTAACAACAGGATCTCATCTTTTATCTTATTCGCATTAATCGGGTCAAAGCCGCTAAAGGGTTCATCAAAAATAAGAAGTCTCGGTTCGTGCAATACGGTAACGATAAACTGTATTTTCTGGGCCATTCCCTTTGATAGTTCTTGTATTTTCTTGTTCCACCAATCTCCTATTTCGAATTTTTCGAACCAGTATTTTAAGCGTTTTTTTGCTTCTGTTTTAGAAAGCCCTTTTAATTGTGCCAAATAGAGTGCTTGCTCACCTACTTTCATGCTTTTATACAGGCCTCTTTCTTCTGGTAAATAACCTATCGCCGCAATATGGTGAGGGGCTAAAAGTTCTCCATTAAAAAATACTTTTCCGGTATCAGGAAACGAAATTTGATTAATGATACGAATTAAAGTAGTCTTACCGGCTCCATTGGGGCCGAGCAAACCGTAGATACAATTTTTAGGAATTTCAAGGGAAATGTTGCTTAACGCGGTGTGTGTCCCAAATTTTTTAGAAACCCCCTCGGCAACAAGTATATGGCTCATTAAGTTATTTTTATTAGTGGTAAAGATATCGAAAAGGTTCTATTGGCAACTTTATTAAAAAGGCCCATTTTTTGATTGAAATTGCCCTAAAAACAAAACCCACCCTTAAAACAAATCAAGGATGGGAAAAAAATTGCTATGAAAAAGAAAATTGATACTGTAAAACAGTATCAATTTCAAATATACGTTTTTTATTTAATTCTAAAATTTTATTTGATCAGGAGAACATATCTTTTACTTTATCAAAGAAAGACTTGTCGGATTTCTCTGGTTTGGGCACGAAGTTTTCGTCGTTTTGCATTTTCTCGAAAAATTCTTTTTGTTCACGATTTAATTCCTTCGGAGTCCAAACATTAACATGAACTAAAAGATCACCTGAGCCATATCCATTAATACTGGAAACCCCTTTACCTCTTAGTCTGAGAATTTTACCCGATTGAATGCCTGGCTCTAATTTGATACGCACTTTACCTCCAATAGCATCTATCTCTTTCGAATTGCCCAATACCGCTTCGGAAAAACTAATGTATAGGTCATAATGCAAATTATCTCCTTCTCTTTTTAATGTAGGGTGCTCCTCGGTCTCAATAGCTACTAATAAATCTCCCGAAATTCCGTTACCCGGAGCTCCATTACCTTTTCCTGAAACTTTAAGCTGCATGCCTTCTTCAACACCCGCACGAATTTTTATAGATACGGTTTCTTCAACTACCTTTAAACCTTGAGCATCTGCCCCGCTAGGTTTTTGGTCTATCATTTGGCCTGCCCCTCCACAGGTACTACAGGTTGCAGCAGTTTGCATTCTCCCCAAAATAGTATTGGTAATTTTAGTCACCTGCCCATTACCATTACAAGTAGAACATGTTTTATAGGTTACGCCATCTGCTTGTACTTTTCTTCGAACTTTTACCTTCTTCTCTACTCCATTTACTATTTCTTCTAAGGTAAGTTTTACGCGAATACGAAGATTACTTCCTTTTACCCGCCTTTGACCGCCGCCAAAGCCACCAAAACCACCGCCACCGAAAGCACTACCAAAGATATCGCCAAACTGACTGAATATGTCATCCATATTCATACCACCGCCACCAAAACCGCCACCTTCAAATGCTTGATGGCCAAATTGATCATACTTTGCACGTTTGTCCGGGTCACCTAAAACTTCATAAGCCTCGGCCGCCTTTTTGAACATCTCTTCTGCAGCTGCATCACCAGGGTTTTTATCAGGATGATACTCAACGGCCTTCTTACGGTACGCTTTTTTTATCTCGGCCGCCGAGGCGCTTTTGGAAACACCTAATATTTCGTAAAAATCTTCCTTCATAAATTGGTCTTAGTTACCTACTACAACTTTTGGGTGTCGAATAATTCTATCACCAAGCTTAAAGCCTTTTTCAATAACGTCTATAATTTTGCCCTTTAATTTCTTTTCCGGGGCAGGAATTTGAGTTACCGCGTCGTGCATCTCAGCATCAAAGGCATCTCCTTGACTTACCTCCATCTCCTCCAAGCCTTTATTCTTTAAGGTTTCTCTGAATTTGTTATTTATCAAATCAACCCCTTTGAACAATTCTTTGTCTTCAGATTTAGAAATTTCTTTTAAAGCTCTATCGAAGTCGTCCATAACAGGCAGAAGTGAAACTATTATGTCTTGACCTGCCGTTTTAAACAAATCCATTCGCTCTTTAGAGGTTCTTTTTTTGAAATTTTCAAATTCAGCAAAAAGGCGTAAAAACTTATCCTTCTCTTTGGCAAGGTCTTCACGAAGTTGCTCTTCTACTGAAATCTCTTCTTCTTGCCGTTCTTGCCCTACCTCTTCGTTAAGTTCAGTTTCATTAACGGATTGTGAGCTTTCTATTTCTTCATCCATTTCTTGAACCTTACTTTTTTTACTCATGTGATAAAAATTTATGTCATTTCAAAGATGGCAAAAGTACTGCCAATTGACTCAAAATGTCAAAATGTCATCACTATTTATAAAAAAATCCGCCTTTTGGCGGATTTTGTTTTATTTCGAAAAAAGTTCTCGCTAAACGTATTCTTTGGAAAAAGAAGACATGGTTTCTTCTTTTGCGGCTTGCCTACCGTAAATTTCTTTTAAAGCGTCACAAACCGATTTAAAATTAAATTTAAAACCTTTCGTCTCAATTCGCTTGCTGCTAACTCGCTGGCTAGCAAAAAGTAAATATGACATTTCACCAAGAATCGTTTTCATCGCAAATTCAGGAATGTTTGGCAGAAATAAAGGTTTTTCCAACACTTTAGCCAATTCTTTAGTCATTTTGGTATTGGTCACAGGGTTGGGTGCTACCCCATTGTAAATACCTTTAAGATTATGCGCTATTGCAAAAACGAACATTCTTGCCAGATCCTCTACATGAATCCATGATTGCCATTGCTCGCCAGAACCAAATGCAGCACCAACATAATTTCTTATTGGCCTTGCCATCTGTGGCAGTGCTCCGCCTTCATTAGACAAAACGAGGCCAATTCTAATTTTTGCGACGTTAAAA
>CAYGUZ010000224.1:0-3949 GCA_964353215.1 uncultured Flavobacteriaceae bacterium | reverse complement strand
ATAAAATACAGACGATAAAATTAGGGGTACTAATAATTGCTATTTGGAACCTACTGATATTACTTTCAGTTTGTATTGACAAAAACTAGAGTAACAATACGTATGGCAATGGATGATTTTAAAATCAATGCTATCATATTAGGCTAATTTCGCGCTATCTCGTTTAGTCTTAAAGTTCAATTCTTTTTTAACTCTAAAATTTTTGAACATATACAATCGTGCGATTTGTATTTCAGACTTTTCAATTTTAAGGTTCAATATGACAGTTGCAGTTTTTGTCTCAACCTTAATTTCTTTCGAAGGAGTTTGCGCCATTGCCGCTGTTCCTAAAAAAATTATAAAGACTAAAGTTAAAACTGCTTTCATGATTTGGGTTTTTATTACATGATAAATGTACCTCGACCCATGTCGGCCAATAGATTTTGCTCGCTCTGCGACACTAAATTTTCGCTAAAAGGTATTTATACAGATGAAATGTATTCTATCTTCGACAAACGTTTTTAACCCAGAAAGCACCTCATCGATTTGAAATGCATTTAATCGGTAAGACGCTGTAAATAGAATTACTGGAATTTTAATTTAAAATGACACCGGCATTTAAAAACAAGCTCTTGGTTCTTTTCGAACTACCAAGACTGGCAATAAGAATGATGGCATAAATAAAGCCAGTCTTTCTAACCAATTATGCTAGTTTAGAACGGTTTCTTTTTGTTTTGAACCCTAACTCTTTTTTGATTCTAGAGTTTTTGAACATGTACAATCGTGCAACCTTACTTTCTAAGTCAAGTTCTTGCTTAACTTCTTTAATCAAAACCACATTTTCAGTAATAGTTTCCACCTTTGCTTCTTTAATACTAGTTTGCGCTACTGCGAAAGTTCCAAAGAAGATTATTGCGATTAAAGTTAAACTTGCTTTCATGTCTGTTCTGTTTTACACTGTAAATGTAATTTCACATGAAAGCTTGAGGAGATATAACTCGGTCTAAGACACTTCTTTTTCGCTTAAAAACCTATAGTTGGATAAAGTGTAAAAAAGTAACGACAACGGTTTTTGATTCGATGAACTACACATCGATTTCGTATGTATTTCATCGATGACCGATTAGTATAGATGAAGTAAAAGATTTGGATCTGGACAATTGGTTTTATAAAACTCTAAATCGCTTTGACTACAAACACCTGGATAATCGCCTTGATAACTTCCCAAATCATTTATAATCTGAAAGTGAAGATGAGGCGCATAGTTAACATTAATATCGGGTGTGCCCAAAGCTGCAAGTGTTTCTCCTTTTTGAATTTTTTTTCCGATAAACAATTCATCTAAAGATTCAATGGAAAGGTGACCATATAAGGTATAAAACAGAACATTCTCGAATTTATGCTCTAAAATTAGTGTTGGCCCATAATTGCCGATATCATTATTATTTCTAAAACTATGGACTGTGCCCGTAATTGGTGTTATCACTTTTGTACCCGCGTCACACCAAAAATCGATTCCTAAATGAATATTTCTAGTGCTTCCCTTTGAAAATCGGTCGGCAGCGGCATATAGGTTCCTTTTCTCCAAATATCCGCCATAGGCTACCAATGCTTCATTTCTTGCTAAAACTTCATCAATATACTTTTGGCAACTATCGGGGTTTGTGATATCAACTCCTTTAAGCTCTTTATTAGCAGAAGACAAATCAATACCCGTGTAGAATTCAAGAGGTATTTTATTGTCCAGTATAGCTATTGGGGCGTTATTAAACTTGAAATTTGAAAAAATCAAAGCGTTAATTTCTATTTAAAAAGTTAAAACTAAAAGGTTAATTTCAAATATAGTTTACATCTTAGTAATTTATTGCACCTTAAAGCCCTTACAAAATTAAATCAGAAATGGAGATTACATTTTTAGGCCACGCCTCGCTGCACATAAAAATTGATGGAATAAATTTAATCATTGACCCTTTTATTAGTGAAAATCCTAAAGCGGAGTCAATAAATTTAAATGATTTAAAGGCTGACTATATTCTAGTTACCCATGCCCACAGAGACCATATACTTGATGTTGAAGCTATCGCAAAGAATAACCCTAAAGCCAAACTTATTTCAAACTATGAAATTATTCAGTGGTTCGATAAAAAAGGAATTCAAGGTTACCCCTTAAACCATGGCGGAAAAAAGCATTTTGATTTTGGCATTGTAAAATATGTTAACGCAATTCATTCGAGTGTTTTTCCAGACGGCAGCAATGGTGGCAACCCTGGTGGTTTTGTAGTCTCTTCAAAGGATAAAACCATTTATATAGCAGGAGATACTGCTTTGACCTTCGAGATGAAATTATTACCCTTAATGTTTAAACAAATTGATCTGGCCATTTTACCTATAGGAGATAACTTTACGATGGGATATGAAGATGCAGCAATAGCTAGTGATTTTGTCGAATGTAATAAAGTGCTTGGTTGTCATTACGATACCTTCCCTCCTATTGCTTTAAATAAAAAAGCGGCCGTAGACCATTTTAAAAACAAAGGAAAAGAACTTTTACTACCCGCAATTGGCGAGTCCATTCATATTTAAAAACTAGAAGATTCTAACACAATACAGGTAAGTTTTATTGGTCATTTACTACTAATCCCAAAATTTTATGTTGATGAAAAATTTATTTTTAATACCCGTTCTTTTAATATCGTTCAGTTGTCAACCGAAATCAAAAACCAAAAAAGAAGTTGCAGTTGAACCCATGCCTGAAAAAGTGCTATTGTCTCAAGAAGACTTGCAACAATATGAAACTGCTTACTTTGCAAGTGGTTGTTTTTGGTGTGTAGAGGCCATTTTTGAAAGTGTAAAAGGAGTCAAAGAAGTAGTTTCTGGATACTCTGGTGGACCAGAAAAAAACCCTACATACGAACAGGTAGCCTACGGCAGAACGAGACATGCCGAGGCGGTTAAAGTTTATTACGACCCAGAAGTAATCTCATTTCAGAAGCTGGTAAAAGTTTTTTTTGGTTCTCATGACCCTACTTCTCTGAACAGGCAGGGCCCTGATAGGGGGGCGCAATACCGTTCTATAGCCTTTTATGAAACTAAGGAAGAAAAGAAAATAATAGATGATTACATCACCCTTTTGGTTTCTGAAAGTGTTTATGACAGGCCTATTGTTACTGAAGTAGAAAAATTCGATGTTTTCTATGAAGCTGAGGATTACCATCAAGATTATGAAAGAAAAAATCCTAATAATTCTTATATCAAAGCTGTTTCAATACCTAGATATAACCGATTTAAAGAGAATTTTAAGGACTATTTGAAAGAAGATGCGCATTAGTTCGTAGGTAGGTTTATTTGGGACGCCAAAATTAGTTTTTCAATACGACTTCACTATATTTTGAGTTCACTCGAATAGATTTACCTGAGTTACCATTTGTTTGATACCCCTTACAAACCTCGTTGTCAAAGTTTTTGGTTCGTTCCATTTTCCATGATGTTGGGTAAACTAAATTAGAACGTGTTCCATTTAAATAAAGTGATACCGCTGTTTTAGGGACTTTACAGGTGAACTCCCCATTTTGAACGGTTACATCAATATCTTTAAAGTTGTTGGATACCGTGTTAATTTCGACAGCCCCCAGTTTGTTGGTGAGCAGTATGCTATTGTTCAATTTATCAATAATTACGTTAGAAGAAATAGCATTTAAACGTAACTCACCTACTTCTTTTAGATTTACCCTTTCTGAATAATCTGTTTTCAATTGTCCATAGTTCCATTTTTGCACAGAAATAGGGGAATAAGAAGCTCTAATATTGGTAGCGCTGCCTTCAATGGTTGAAGCAAGCAAGCTTGCGTATTGCAAGCTTGCTTCTAAATTGTTAGTGGTCTGGGCCAGTTTTACTTCGCCATGGCGAACATTCATTTTTAATTTTACAGATTTAGGCATCTTTACCTTAATCGTTTTTTTGACCTTATAAC
>CAYGUZ010000223.1:848-3959 GCA_964353215.1 uncultured Flavobacteriaceae bacterium | reverse complement strand
AATGTAATCCATATAAAATGAGATGATTTTATCTTCTGTTATTTTTGTCGTGCCTGCCTTTGTAGCCATATCCTATTTTTTGTTAAAACAAATTTACAATATTATAAACATAGATTCTGTTAACAATCTAACAAAAAGAGAAAACGTGTTCTTGATAAAAGAACACGTTTTCAACAACCTAACCAATAAATAAACAAATATGTTGTAGTAAACTTTTTCATAGCAAAATTTATACTTACAACCAAAACAAAGATACATATTGTTCAACCAATTTTAAAATTAATTAGACAAAATTTTGTTAAACTTTTGAGTATGAAAATAATTGACCCTATCCTGATGCCAGTTTGTCACCTTTTTCGGCTATGGTACTTTTTTTGAAAACTAGTTTATGAATTTTAACTAATGAAAAATCCGCCTTTGCGGATGAAATACAATAAAATCAAAGTAATTATGGCCACAGGTAAAATTAATGTTTCGGTAGAAAATATTTTTCCGCTAATTAAAAAGTTTCTCTATAGCGACCACGAAATATTTTTACGTGAGTTGATTTCGAACGCGACAGACGCTACTTTAAAACTCAAGCATCTTACTTCCATTGGAGAAGCGAAAGTGGAATATGGCAATCCGCTGATTGAAATAAAAGTGGATAAGGATGCCAAAAAAATCCATATTGTAGACCAAGGTATCGGTATGACCGAGGAAGAGGTCAAAAAATACATAAATGAAGTAGCGTTTTCAGGTGCCGAGGAATTTTTGGACAAATACAAAGATGCCGGTAAAGATTCTGGTATTATTGGACATTTTGGGCTAGGTTTCTACTCAGCATTCATGGTCGCTGAAAAAGTTGAAATCATTACAAAGAGTTTTAAAGACGAGCCAGCGGTGCACTGGTCATGTGACGGGTCTCCTGAATTTGAATTAAAAAAGGCTGAAAAAGAAGATAGAGGTACCGAGATTGTACTGCACGTCGCTGACGATTCCACTGAATTTCTAGAAGATTCTAGAATACGTGAACTTTTGACCAAATACAATAAATTTATGCCTATTCCGATCAAGTTCGGAACGAAAACAGAAACCCTGCCCAAGCCAGAAGGCGCTAAAGAAGAAGACCCCGCCCCTACGCAAGAGGTAGATGATATTATCAATAATCCAAACCCTGCATGGACAAAAAAACCAGCAGACTTAAAAGATGAAGATTATAAAGGTTTCTACAGGGAACTGTACCCCATGCAGTTCGAAGAGCCTTTATTCAATATTCATTTAAATGTAGACTACCCATTTAACTTAACAGGTATTTTATACTTCCCTAAGTTGACCAATGACCTCAACATTCAAAAAGATAAGATACAATTATATCAGAACCAAGTATTCGTTACCGATAATGTAGAGGGCATAGTGCCCGAGTTTTTAACCATGCTACGCGGTGTAATAGACTCGCCTGACATTCCCCTAAATGTATCACGTTCTTATTTGCAAGCTGACGGTGCCGTTAAAAAGATTTCATCTTACATTACTAAAAAGGTGGCCGATAAGTTAAGTTCGCTTTTCAAGAATAGTCGTGAAGACTTTGAGCAAAAATGGAACGACATTAAAGTTGTCATTGAATATGGTATGCTTTCTGAAGATAAATTCTTTGAAAAGGCCGACAAATTTGCCCTATATCCGACCATTGATGGTAAGTACTTCACTTTTGAAGAGCTAGAGGCTAAAATAAAGGACACCCAGACCGATAAAGATGACAAACTGGTTATTCTTTACGCATCTGACAAAGAAGCGCAACACAGCTATATTGAAGCCGCAAAAGCAAAAGGTTATGAAGTATTATTATTAGACTCGCCTATTGTACCTCATTTAATGCAAAAATTAGAGACTTCGAAAGAAAAGATTTCTTTTGCTCGTGTTGATGCGGACCATATCGATAATCTTATCAAAAAAGAAGACACCACTATTTCTAAACTCTCTGATGAAGAAAAAGAAAAGTTAAAAGGTGAGATAGAAAAAGTAATTGACCCATCTAAAGGTTTTACGGTGCAATTAGAAGCAATGGACAGCTCGGCACAACCATTTATTATTACTGAGCCAGAATTTATGCGCAGAATGAAAGATATGCAACAAACAGGTGGTGGCGGAATGTTCGGTATGGGCAATATGCCCGATATGTTCAACTTAATCGTTAACACCAACAATGAATTGGTAGGTGAAATTTTAAATACCAAAACAGCCAAAAAGAGGGAGCGACTCATTAATCAGTCTTTAGATTTAGCTCGCTTATCTAAAGGACTCCTAAAAGGTGAAGAACTTACCAATTTCATTAATCGTAGTTACGACATGATAAAGTAAGTAACCCAAACCCTGTCCGAATTTTAGCATACAAAACGCTCATAGCTACTATGAGCGTTTTTTTTTATAAAAGCTCTATATTAAAACATCAATAAACCAACCATGAGTAACGATTACAATAGTTCTTCTTTTAAAAAATTGCTTGATAAGCTACAACAAGAAAGTTGGCAGTTAGAATTACTGATATCAGGTTTTTCCATTTTTGGCCTTTTTCAGGTAATGCATCCGCTTAAAGAAGAACTAATGAAAGCCATTGGCAATGATGACTTCATTTATCGTTTTTTTATACAAACGGTATACCCCGCACTTAGTATTTTACTGATGGTGCTTTTGGTGCATGTGATTTTGAGGGGTGTATGGATCGGGGCTCTTGGACTTAGATATGTTTCGAATGAAATTGATTATGATGAATTGCAATACTCTAAAAAATTCACGGATCACCTTACCAAAAAAGTAGGTTCTTTTGACAGGTATATATCGAGGCTAGAAAACATTTGCAGTACCCTATTTACCATCGCTTTTTTGATGATATTTTACTTTATGGCATATATGCTAATAATCGGTTTCTATGTTCTAGTCAGTAATTTAGTAGAGCTTACCGATATTTTCAGCAGTGAACAACAGGTTGTTTTTAATGTGTATTGGGCATTCTTCTACTTTTCTTTTGCTTTGCTCATTTTTATAGATTTCATAGGCATGGGCATCTTAAAGAAAGGTAATTTAAGACCAAAAATTTATTATCCCGTTTATCGTTTTTTCAGTATTATAACC
>CAYGUZ010000223.1:0-838 GCA_964353215.1 uncultured Flavobacteriaceae bacterium | reverse complement strand
TTTTTTTTATCGCCCTTTGGTCTACAATTTTTTAGATCAAAAAAGAACCAAATGGTTAGCTACTTTTATTTTACCCGCCTATTTACTAACCAGCTTCTTACTAAGTTCTTTCTCAAAGCAGCATTCCAATTACTTAACGACTAGTGGAGACTCAAGTGCAATTTATGCCAATAAGGGCAATTACGAAGATGTTATCGACAATAGCGAAGATTTAATTGATTTTGCCACGATACCCTCAAAAATCATCACCACATCGTACCTGCCCCTAAAAATACCTTTTACCACATTTAAAGAGAATGCCGTTTTTGAAAAAGATAGTACCTTAAAGCCTCATAAAGATGAGAGAGGTTACGGCTTTAATGGAAAAAGTATGTCGATCCCAGGATTAACCCTTTCTATAGGCAACAATAAAGACGTAGGCCTACAAAAAAAATACTTGAATGTCGTAAATGATATGTATGAAGTACTTATCGATTCAACGAGGGTAGAAAAAGAGTTCATTTACACGACAAATTCAAATGGGCGGCTTCAGTTCGAAACCTTTTTGGATATATCGACATTCGGAAAAGGGAAACATCTTTTACATATTGTAGGACCAGCTGGCGATAACGAACTTTTTAAAAAGAAAATTAAAATTGACACCTTGGTAACCATTCCTTTTTGGCATTATAAAGACTAAACTTTAGTATCTTGTTTGTTAAAGTCAACCATGCCAATGAATAACGATTATAAAAGTCCTGCGTTTAGAAAGCTGTTGGACTCTCTACAACAACAAAGTTGGGAACTGGAACTTCTAATTTCTGGTTTTGCCATTTTTGGGCTTTTCACAGCTTACGAG
>CAYGUZ010000222.1:0-3988 GCA_964353215.1 uncultured Flavobacteriaceae bacterium | reverse complement strand
CCCGATCCACTACCCCCCTATCACTTCAGAGCCAAAAAATGCAGTACGTGCGGCAGCACATGGCGATATTAATCTTATTACCCTTTTAATGGGTGCCCATGGAAAAGGCCTACAGGTGAAAAATCATAAAGGCGAATGGGTCGATGCAATAGCACGACCTGACCAACTAATGATAAACGTTGGGGATATGCTTTCTCGATTAACCAACAATAAATTAAAATCTACAATTCATCAAGTGGTAAATCCACCCCGGAAATTATGGGGAACCTCGCGATATTCCATCCCATTTTTTATGCATCCGGTTAGTGAAATGCCCTTAAATTGTTTAGCAGATTGTATCGACGAAAAAAATTCAAAACAGTTTGAAGATATTACCGCAGGAGCATACTTACATGAGCGTTTAATCGAACTGGGCTTGGTAAAAAAATAAGCAAATGGATATTAAGGACCAACTCAAAAATTTATTCCCTGACCATGTCCCTGAGGAATCTAAGGCCCCAAAACCTGAAATACCGGACTACTGGCTGCAAGACGACCCGATCATCTGCAAATATGAAAAACGCAAGGGCAAACCGATAACCATTTTAGAAGGATATACCGGTGCAGATGCCGACTTTAAGAAGTTGGCAAAAGAGCTAAAGGGCTATTTAAGCGTAGGCGGTAGCTTTAAAAACGAGACGATTATTATTCAGGGAGATTATCGCGATAAAATCATGGATTTCTTAAAACAAAAAGGTTTTAAAGTGAAAAGGGTCGGTGGATAAATTACAGATGGTTGCGTTTTAAATTTCTATTATCGATAATCTGTTAAATTTTTCGGTCAAACAACGATGTTTTGCTAGAATAATTTTTCTCTTTTTCTTTTAAATGCTACATTTAGAATTCCTAACTAACGTAAACTACACTGAAGATGAAATCACTGTTGCACATTACCAATGGAGACAATTTCACTGAAAAGTTACAATCGTTACCCCTTAAAGGAGATATCATCACTTGGCGTGAAATGCTCTGTGAAGGTAAAACCCTCAGTAGTGTTGGCAGTGAATCCTTTTGGAAAACCCGTTTTGAATTTTTAAGCCAGAATTATAAAGTATCGAAATCTTGGTTTGTCGAAAAAACCCTAAAAGAATATCGGTCTCTTTGCAATCATAAGCAGCAAGACCAAATTGTACTTTGGTTCGAGTACGATCTTTTTTGTCAAGTGAATATGCTCGCTATTCTGAGCTGGTTAAAAACACATCGAAGACACGCGGAGATTTCGTTGGTCTGCAGTGGCAAAGAAGACGATACCGATAAACTGTACAGCTTAAATCAGCTGACCGATGAACAATTGGTCGCCCTATACCATAAACGTACGATACTTTCACAAGATGATATCGAATATGCAGATTATGTTTGGCAACTGTACTGTAGTGACAATCCTATTCGTTTAGAGAATCTTACAGATTACCAGAACTATAAATTTGACTACCTCTCTGATGCGATAAAAGTGCATTTACGGCGTTTTCCGACCATTAAAAATGGACTCAACGATATCGAAAACCATGTATTGGACCTTGCAGAGAACGAAAAATCGAGTTCGCGCACAGAATTCATTGAAAAACTACTTGGCAACCAAGGCTTTTATGGTTTCGGAAATGTACAATATGACAGAATACTTACTACTATGAAGCCTTTGATTGGTTCTTTTAGTCCGGTTCGTTTGACCAAAAAAGGGAAAGAGGTACTTCAAGGAAAATCAAATTATTATGCAGAAATACGTGACAATGAGGCATATTTAGGTGGTGCGCTGAAGTACAACTTCTTGTACAACACTGCTTCTGAAAGAATTTTAAAATTATAGTATGCCATTAGCAGCTTCTGAGCTGATTCTTAATTCAGATGGCAGTATTTACCACTTAAACCTACTTCCTGAAGATATTGCAGAAACAATTATTACGGTGGGCGACCCTGAACGGGTACATGATGTATCAAAACATTTCGATATCATTGAAATAAAAAAAGGAAAACGTGAATTTCAAACCCATACGGGTATTTTAAACGGAAAACGCATCTCGGTAATCTCAACCGGTATTGGAACGGACAATATCGATATCGTTTTTAATGAATTGGATGCCTTGGTCAATATTGATTTTGAAAGTCGTGGTGAAAAGGACAAAAAAACAGTACTCAATTTTATACGCATCGGTACATCTGGGGCCATTCAACCAGATATCGGTATCGATTCTTTCGTATTAAGTACACATGCAATCGGTCTAGATGGGCTAATGCATTTCTATGATTGCATTGATGGGCAGAATACCACTTTGGCATCAAAATTAAATGGCTATTTGGGCTGGCAAAGTCATCATATTACGGCATATGCGTTCGACTGCGATAGTCTTTTGAAAAATCAGCTAAATTCAAATCGTATACGATTTGGAATCACGGTAACGAATGCGGGGTTTTATGGCCCCCAAGGTCGAGGAATTCGTCTAAGCCCTGCATTGAAGCACTTTCACCAAAAATTAATGGCTTTCAATTTTCAGGATAAAAAAGTAACCAATTTAGAAATGGAAACCGCTGGAATTTATGGTCTAGCTACTATTTTAGGACATCGAGCAGTCTCCATGAACGCTATTTTGGCCAATCGCGCTACAGGTATATTTTCTAAAAATCCATCTAGAACTGTTGAGCAGCTTATTCAATACTGCTTAGAAAAAATTTCATGAAATTTGCAATAAAGTTATAATGAAGAAGGTCAGAATTATCGGGGTACCCGAACATTTTAATCTACCATGGCATTTAGCCATTGAAGAAGGTGCTTTTGAAGAAAGGGGTATTGACCTCGAATGGACCGATATCCATGAAGGAACGGGCAGAATGGCACAAATGCTAGCAGATGAAGAAACCGACCTGGCCATTATCTTGACCGAGGGTATCGTAAAAAGTATTACCGACGGAAATCCTTCGCGAATCGCACAGGTATATATTCAATCTCCTTTATTATGGGGTATTCACGTAGCGGCGAATAGTGATTTCAACACTATTGACGACCTAGAAGGCTCAAGAGCCGCAATAAGTCGGTACGGTAGCGGCAGTCATTTAATGGCTTATGTTCATGCTAAACAGCAGAACTGGAGCACTAAGGGACTAAAGTTTGAAGTCATCAACAATCTTAAGGGTGCTGTGGCAGGTTTAACAGAAAAGGAAGCGGACTATTTTATGTGGGAGCATTTTACCACCAAGCCTCTTGTTGATATGGGTGTTTTTAGAAGATTAGGAGACTGCCCTACCCTTTGGCCCTGTTTCGTTATTGCAGCGACCAATAAATTTGCCTCAGAACAACCTGGTTTGCTCAAACATATACTAGAAATTATAAATTTATATACCGAAGAGTTTAAACTGATACCGAGTATCGATAGAACATTGGCAAATAGATATGACCAAAAATTAGAAGATATTAAAATTTGGTTGTCAAAAACGCATTGGGGCCAATCACAGTTGACACCGGACATCCTTAAAAAAATTCAGGTCCAACTTTTTGAGTTGAACCTGATATCTGAAATTAAAGATAGCAGTGCTTTATTGACTTAGTTTTTCGGCGTAATGTTTTCCTACTAACGCCCTGAATTTTTCATCTGACAATGGCTTTTCTACCGTGTCTTGTACTAGTGGGATTTCTTTGGCCTTTTTCGCTATTTTATCGGCATCAAGACCTGTCAAAATAGAAATTGTAACCTGTTCCTTGAATTTTGCATCAAAACGCTGATTGAATTCTTCTAAAAATTCCCAACCATCCATAATCGGCATCATAACATCTAGCACAACAAGACAAGGCCCAATGGCTTCGATGTCACTATTTTCCAAAAATTGAAGTGCTTCCAAACCATTTACCGCCGTAACAACATCTATAGTGTCATCAATCGCCTCTGCGAAATACTTGTTAAGCAAGTTTGTAGTATCATCATCATCAACCAACAAAATTGTATTTGGCATATTCATATTG
>CAYGUZ010000221.1:0-4032 GCA_964353215.1 uncultured Flavobacteriaceae bacterium | reverse complement strand
GTTCAATGTGATAGATTCTCTCAGTTTCTAAAAGTTCAAAATCAAATGCGTTTTCAACATTTTTTGAAGGTCGAGAGAGACGATTTTCAATTTCGCTTTCTATCTCAAAATCTTTTTCTAAGAGTTGCTGCACTTCCAATAAAATGGTATCGTTAGAAACCAATTTGTTTTTGGTGCGCAGTAACTTATCCTCAATATCAGTTTTGGGAAGTATCATCTTTTTCTAGCTTTTTTTCAAAGTTAGTCAAATACAATTTTTATTTCCGAAGCAGTATAAATATCAAAAAGTTAATATTTTGTTAATTTCTACGAACTACATGGTTCATACCTCCAAATTATGAAGTAAAAAGCTATCTTACCGATGTTTTTGGTATTTCATCGATGAATTGCAAGAACAGTAAAGAACAAAACACTAAGTATTTTTAAATGAAATTCCCCCAATCTGTCACCTGCTTTGTTGTACTATTTGTTACCGTTAACTTTGGATTCTCCCAGACTAAAAGTCTTGCAGCCATACCTTCTGGAGTATATGTATCAAAGGAAAACACCAATATTAAAGAGGCAATAGCGACTGACAATCACAAAACCTTACTAGCGGCCTATAATGCCACGGATTTAAATGATTTGTTAGAGGAAAGCGGACCATTCACCATTTTTGCCCCATCTGATAATGCGTTCTCCAAACTTCCAAAAACCAAGCTTGAGGCTATACTTAATACTGATAACAAGAACCAATTGAAATCAGTTTTAAAATATTACATTGTTCCAGGAAGACTTACTGCTTCGAATATTCTTAGAGCCTTATGCAGGGGCAAGGGAAAAACGACTTTTACAACGATTCAAGGCGATAAAATAACCGCTACAATGCGTGGTATCGACATTATTTTAACCGATAGCTTAGGTAATTCCGCTATGATAACGGTAGCCGATTCCTCTAGAGGTAATGGAGTCATGCACGAAATCGATAGTGTTATCTTGCCACCAACAAGAATTTAGTAATGGTTATCTTAATTCTGCTCCAAGTTGCTCAATATAGGCATGCTGAAGCTTAGACATAATTTTATCTATTTGCTTATCCGTTAGTGTCTTAGAAGTGTCTAATAGTGTAAAGCTTACAGCATAGGATTTTTTGCCCGAAGGTAGGTTCTTGCCGGTATATACATCGAACAAATTCACTTTTTTCAAAAACTTCCGTTCCGTTTTAAATGCGATGTCGTGCAAATCTTTGAAAGGTATTTTTTCATCTAATAATAACGCAAAGTCCCGATTTACTTCTGGAAATTTCGGAATTTCTTGATAAGAAATACTATTTCTTGCAGCAAATGACTGTAGTAGATTCCAATTAAAATCAGCAAAAAGCACCTCACTTTTAATCCCTAGCTTATTTACAAAATTTTTGTCGGCAACACCCAATGATACTATTGTTTTACCATCTTTTTCGAAAGCTATGCCCTCGGTTAAAAGTGCCTCCTTCGTTTCTACTTGTTGATACCCTTGAACCCCAATTCTACTCAAAATAGCCTCTGAAAGACCTTTCAGATAATAAAAACCTGAAGGGGCGTTGGTCACTGACCAATTATTTTCGAACTGATTACCGGTAACAAACAAAGACAGATGAGTATCTTCTTGAAAACCAGTGTTATGTTTCAAATAGGTCTTGCCAAATTCAAATAATCTTAAATTCTGCTTTCTCCTATTTTGATTATGCGCAATAGTAGTTAAACCGGAAAATAACATGGATTCTCGAAGCGTTCCTAAATCTGTACTTAAAGGATTCAGCATGGTAACTTTGGAATCTTCTTTATCGGATTCGTTGGGTACCAGACTGTTGGTCATAATTTCGTAAAAACCTCTAGACGCCAACAGGTCACCGATTACATGTTGTAATTTATGACTTTCGAATCTTGAGGTTCGAGCGATAGACGCCGTGAATTTTTCTTTGTAATCTATGTTGTTGTACCCATAGACCCTTAAAATTTCTTCAATTACGTCGACTTCTCTTTGAACGTCGGTACGGTAAGAAGGTATGGTAAGTCCTAAACCAGATTCTGTAACATTGTTTACCTTGATTTCAAGTGAGCTTAGAATAGATTTAATGGTGTCTTTGGGTATTTCTTGGCCTATCAATTTGTAAATCTTTTCAAAAGTTAAAAAGACCTGAAAATCATCTTTCTTTTTGGGGTACAGATCAACAATATCTGAGGTTATTTCTCCACCGGCGACCTCTTTTATCAATAGTGCTGCACGTTTTAAGGCGTATTCAGTAGTCTTAATATCTATTCCTCGTTCAAACCTGAAAGAAGCGTCGGTATTTAGTCCGTGCCGCTTTGCGGTTTTTCTTATGGAAACAGCATCAAAATAGGCACTTTCAAGAAAAATAGAGGTAGTATCTGCGGTAACGCCTGAATGTTTGCCGCCAAAAACTCCTGCAATACACATTGGTTTTTCGTTATCGCAAATCATTAGGTCATCTTCATGTAGTTCTCTTTCAACATCATCAAGCGTGGTAAATTTGGTGCCCTTTGGCAATGTTTTTACTACTACTTTATTCCCTTTGACCTTCGCAGCATCAAATGCGTGCAAAGGCTGCCCTAATTCATGTAAAACATAATTGGTAATGTCCACTACATTGTTTATCGGCGATAAGCCTATAGCTTTTAATCTGTTTTTTAACCAAGTAGGTGATTCTTGTACCAAAAGATTGCTGATGGTTACACCACAATACCTTGGAGCGAGCTCATTATTTTCTACTTCTACATCAAACTTCAATGAACGATTATCAATAGAAAATGTACTGGTCGATGGCGTTATAAGTTCTTTGGTTATTTCTCTTTGCTCTAGCCCAGCCTTTAAATCTCTTGCTACACCAAAATGGCTCATAGCATCAGAGCGGTTGGGCGTAAGACCTATTTCGAGTACTTGGTCATTTTCAACCTCAAAAATGTCCTTGCAAGGGGTTCCCGGTTTCAATTTCTCATCGAGAACCATGATTCCATCATGACTTTTTCCAAGACCAAGTTCATCTTCCGCACATATCATCCCATGACTTTCCTCACCTCTTATTTTACCTTTCTTTATCTGCCACGCTTCATTTTCATTGGTGTAAAGTGTAGTGCCTATGGTCGCAACTGGCACTTTTTGACCTGAAGCTACATTCGGTGCGCCACAAACGATTTGAACAGTATTTTGCTGACCGATATCAACAGTTGTTAATTTAAGCCTGTCAGCATTCGGGTGTTTTTCGCAGGTAAGTACATGGCCCACAACAACTCCATCAAGGCCTCCCTTAACAGATTCAAAATTGGAGATACCTTCAACCTCAAGTCCTAAATCGGTTAAAAGTTCTCCGGTTTTTTCTGCCTCCCAGTCCAATTGCAAAAATTGCTTCAACCAGTTGTACGAAATCTTCATTGGTCAGTTTTAAAGTTTGCAAATATAAAACATTGCCAACTCACATTCAATCTACTTTCTATGCAAAGATTTCGGTAAAAATGTAAGTAGAGCCATATTTTTTCGATATAATTGAAAAAAATATGAGTTGATGAAACGATTGTTTATTTTGATAATACTCTTTAGTGTAATTAGTTCTTGTAAAAAAGAGAAAGAGGTGAAATTAAGTGAAGGGGAGTGGTGGGCAAATATGAAGGTCGCTGAAGATCAACAATTGCCTTTAAATTTCACTTTAACGGAGAATGCAGGTAGCTTTGCTATGGAGATAAGAAATGCCGATGAAAGAGTACTTATAGATGAGTTTGAGTTTTATAAGGATTCGATTAAAATTCAGATGCCAATTTTTGAAGGATATATTGCGGGTAAATTTGCCGAAAATGAAATAAAAGGCAGTTTTATTAAAGAAAGTTTAAATAGGGTCGTACCATTTCATGCAAAACTTGGGGCCAGACCTCGTTTCAAAGTATCAGAAAAGCCTAAAGTAAATTTATCAGGAATATGGGAGGTTAACTTTGATTTTGATGGAGAGAGACCTTACCCAGCAAAGGGTATTTTTAACCAAGAAGATGATAGGGTTATAGG
>CAYGUZ010000220.1:0-4073 GCA_964353215.1 uncultured Flavobacteriaceae bacterium | reverse complement strand
TTGTCATATAGAGCATAAAAACCGAATAGGGTTGTCTTATATTTGAAAAAATATTTTTATGCATTGGTTTATTTGGATTCTTGCCCTAGGAATTTTTGGCTTTTTTCTTGGAAAATTTATAAAACACAAGTCTTTATATCCGTTTATGCCTTTTAGGTATGATTTTAGAAAAAGAAGGAATACTTTTTTAAAGGTGATGGATTTAATGAAAACCATTGAGGCAAAAACCATAATCGAAACAGGAACCTCAAGGGAGGGTCTGCACGGAGCTAAAAGTAATGGTGCCGCAACCATAGTTTTTGGTAAATGGGCAAAAGAAAATGGTGCGTTTGTACATTCTGTGGATATAAGTGAAGATTCTTGTAAAAACGCCCAACAAGAAGTTGATAAGCAGAACTTAAATGAGTTTGTCAAAATCCACCATTCAGATTCTTTGATATTTTTAGAAAATTTTAAAGACAAGGTTGATTTGCTTTATTTGGATAGCTATGACTACAGCAGCGATGTTGAGGTACAGAAGAAAAGCCAAGAACATCATTTGTTGGAATTTAAGGCTATCGAAAGCCGCTTACATCAAAATAGTATTGTTTTAATTGACGATTGCGATTTGCCAAATGGCGGTAAGGGCAAATTAGCAATAGCCTACATGCTGGAAAAGAATTGGAAAATTGTTATGAATGGCTATCAGGTATTGTTAGTCAGAGAAGACTTCTCTTTTGATGAATTGCAGTAGCTCTTCCTTAAAAAGTTCAGGTTTAAAAAGTTTATAAAGTGCTAACGAATTCTTCTTTCGCTCTTTCTTAGGCATACCGAGAATATTTTTTTCTGAATAGTCGGGCAAGTGCACGGCGCAGTTAGCAGGGTTTTCATTGTAGGTCAACCATGCTTTTTTAGAAATCCAAGGAGAGAAAATTGAGAAATTAGGTATGCCAAGCGCTTTGCTCATGTTCGTTGCGCCCCCCTCGTTACCGATATAGGCATCACAAATACTTAATAGTCCTAAAAATGCTCTTAAAGAAGAGCAAAAAACGTTTTCTTTAACTGATTGCCTTGATTTTTCGGAGCAAAGTTCAAGAAGTTTTTTAACGCTCTCTTTTTGACTAGGTAGATAATTTAAAAGCAAAGTTGCTTCATATTCTTGGGCAATGTAATCGATAACTTTCGCCAAGTAGTCTAATGGGTAACTCTTAATCGGACTACTGCCCAACATACCGATCATAAATACCTTTTTGGAAGTATCAATTTTATGTTGCCTCAAAAGTTCCTCAGCTGCTCTTAGTTCTTCTGCACAAAGGAATATTTTGGGTGCTAATTCAGGTTCTTTAAGTTTGGGAATAATCGGTGAAAGCAATAACAATCGATTTTCGATAGCCAAGCCCAATTTTGTATCAGGGTTTTGTGAATAGGTGAACAAATGATCGTAAATAAATTTAGAATACCATTTCTCATAAGAGATTTTCACAGCAGCCTTAGAAAAATAAGTGATAAGATTACTTTCTAGCTTGCAGTACACATCAATTACAATATCATATTGCTCTTTTTTTATTCCCTTAAGAAATTTATAAAACTGTCTTTTTTCTTTTTTATATTTTTTCTTGAACAGAACTATTTTGTCAATAGAAGGGTTGCCGTCAACAACGGCTCTAGTGTGTTCATTGATTAAAAAGTGAACTTCAGCATCTGGAAAATGAATTTTAAGATGTTCGCAAAGTAGGGTGCTTGCCAATACATCACCGATCATTTTCTGTTGTATGACAAGTATTTTTTTCATCTTAGACTACACAGCTACATCATATTCGCGAAGCGCATCGTTTAACGACGTTTTTTTGTTTGTACTTTCTTTACGTTTACCAATAATAAGTGCGCAAGGCACCTGATAATCGCCGGCATTGAATGTTTTGGTATAACTTCCTGGTATCACCACGGAACCTGCTGGTACCACACCTTTTCTTTCTATTGGTTCGCTACCTGTAACATCAATGATTTTAGTTGACGCGGTGAGTACAACATTGGCTCCGAGAACAGCTTCCTTTTCTACCTTAACTCCCTCCACAACAATACAACGTGATCCTATAAAAGCATTATCTTCAATGATAACCGGAGCGGCTTGCAACGGTTCTAAAACCCCACCAATACCGACCCCACCACTCAGGTGTACGTTCTTTCCTATTTGGGCGCAACTACCAACGGTAGCCCATGTATCCACCATAGTGCCTTCATCAACATAAGCCCCAATATTTACATAACTGGGCATTAGAATGGTTCCAGAAGAAATATAAGCACCATGTCTGGCCACAGCGTGTGGTACTACCCGAATTCCTTTTTCTTGATAGCCTCTTTTTAATGGAATTTTGTCATGATATTCAAAAATACCAGCT
Source organism: uncultured Flavobacteriaceae bacterium (assembly GCA_964353215.1). Classification (GTDB taxonomy): domain Bacteria; phylum Bacteroidota; class Bacteroidia; order Flavobacteriales; family Flavobacteriaceae; genus Croceitalea. The sequence goes on along the minus strand of CAYGUZ010000220.1, from coordinate 1,695 downwards.
TCGAGCACCTCCATTTTTTGAATCGGAAAATAAAGAACCACTCCTTTTTTGACCCATTCATTAATTTGCCATCCATCAGAGGTAGGCGAAGCGCAGCGTAATTTTCCATCATCTAGTAAAGAAATTACTTGGCGTATGGCATTTTGAGTTTCAGTTTCTTTTAAAAGGGCTCTATTATCCCAAGCATTTTCTATTTGGGTTCTTAATTCTGTCATGGTTCTCTTTTTTGGCAAATATAAACGTATCAAAACAATATTTGAATCAAATTTAAAGGCATAACATTTTTAGGGCTATTTTTGCAAAAAATTCAAATTTGGGACGTTTGTTGGCATTGGATTATGGGAAAGTTCGCACGGGGATTGCCGTAACAGACGAAATGCAGCTCATTGCTTCTGGTCTTAAAACCGTCGAAACACCGCAGTTGATAGATTTTTTAAAGACATATTTCATTCAAGAAAAAGTAGAATGTGTTATTGTGGGTGAACCCAAACAAATGGATGGTTCTGTTTCAGAATCTGAGGCTTTTATTCAAAAGTTTTTGAATAAATTTACGAAACAATTTCCTAGTGTACCGTTAAAGCGGCAAGACGAAAGATTTACCTCAAAAATGGCAGTGCAAAGCATGATTGCTTCAGGTGTAAAAAAGAAGCAAAGACAGAATAAGGCTTTGGTTGATGAGATCAGTGCTACAATAATTTTACAGGCATATTTAGATAGAAGATAGTTTATGATATTACCAATTATAGCTTACGGAGACCCCGTTTTAAGAAAAAAAGCGACAGCTATCACCGAAGCTTATCCAAAATTAAAAGAATTGTTGGCCAACATGTGGGAGACCATGTATAATGCCAACGGTGTAGGTTTGGCCGCACCCCAAATAGGGTTGCCGATTAGATTGTTTTTAGTTGATACGACCCCATTTTCTAGTGACGAAGATTTAAGCGAAGAAGAGCAGAAAGCTTTGAATGGCTTTAAAAAAGTATTCATCAATGCAAGAATTGAAGAAGAGAGCGGAGAAGAATGGGCATTTAATGAAGGGTGCTTAAGTATACCTGATATTAGAGAAGATGTAAATCGAAAGGATACGGTCAAAATAACATATCAAGATGAAAACTTTAAATCGTATACCGAGACTTACGATGGGCTTTTGGCTCGTGTAATTCAGCATGAGTATGATCATATTGAAGGTATCTTGTTCACAGATAAGCTTTCTTCCTTAAAGAAAAGACTATTAAAAAATCGTTTAGAAAAGATTTCTAAAGGAAAAATAAATATTGAATATAAAATGCGTTTTCCCAACCCCAAAAAACCACGTTAAAAAAACGGGCATTCTCAACTAAAAGCATATTTTTGCGCGCATAAATTTTGTTAATAATGGCATTAGATAAAATTCTTTCTATTGGAGGCAAACCAGGTCTTTATAAGTTACTTACCCAAACAAGAGCAGGTTTTGTAGGTGAATCGCTTTTAGATGGTAAAAGGGTCACCGTAAGTTTGCGCAATAATGTCAGTGTTCTTTCAGAGATTGCTATTTATACGTTAGAGGAAGAAGTGCCGCTAAGAGAGGTTTTTCAGAAGATTTCCGAAAAAGAGAAAGGTGGTAAAACTTCTATTGGTCATAAAGAAGACAAAATTAAATTGGAAGAATATTTCTTTGAAATATTGCCCAATTATGATGAAGATAGGGTCTATGCC
>CAYGUZ010000219.1:0-4128 GCA_964353215.1 uncultured Flavobacteriaceae bacterium | reverse complement strand
TTTGGCTGTTTTGTTTGCCAAAAGTTCTGTTTAGAGCGCCAACCTCTACCGTTGTAACCAGTTCTGATGATGTGTTATTAGGCGCAAGAATTGCAGACGATGGGCAATGGCGGTTTCCAATGATAGATTCTATTCCCCAACGTTTTAAACAAAGTATTTTGCTCTTTGAGGATGAATATTTTTACAAGCATCCCGGTTTTAATCCAATTTCAATCTTTAACGCCATAAAACATAACCTAACGCAAGAATCAAGGCGAGGTGGAAGCACCATTACCCAACAGGTAATTCGTTTAAGCCGGAAAAATAAGCGTCGTACTTATTTTGAAAAGATTATTGAAATTTTCATGGCCACGCGACTTGAATTCAAGTGTTCTAAAGATGAAATCTTGAAACTATATGCGACCCATACACCCTATGGTGGTAATGTAGTAGGCCTAGAAACTGCTTCTTGGCGATACTTTGGCATTCCGGCACATGAATTAAGCTGGGGGCAAGCCGCAACCCTGGCAGTATTGCCCAATGCCCCTTCACTTATTTTTCCTGGACGTAACGAAGGATTGTTATTGCAAAAACGCAACCGCTTGCTAGATAAATTATTGGCAAATGGCATATTGGATCGGACATCGCATGAATTAGCTCTTTTAGAACCCCTGCCCAAGAAGCCTCTTAAACTTCCAAACCACACCCCTCATCTGACCGAACGTATAAAAAAACAACATCCAGGAGAACGTATTTCAACGTCCATAGATAGGTCATTGCAGTTTCGGGCAAATACTATTGCCACTATTCATCATAATCGATTAAAGAGCAATGAAATACATAATCTTGCCATTTTAGTTCTAGATGTAGAAACACGGAAAGTGTTGACTTATGTGGGCAACGCCCCAACTGACAAGTCACATGGTAACTACGTAGATATTATTACCAAAAATCGGAGTACCGGAAGCACATTGAAACCTTTTCTTTTTGCTTCCTTATTACATGAAGGGCAGCTATTGCCCGATGCATTGGTAAAAGACATTCCAACGGTCATTAACGGCTACAACCCGAAAAATTTCAACAAAAAATATTCGGGTGTTGTTCCCGCAAGTAGGGCTTTATCGCGCTCTCTAAATGTTCCCGCAGTTCGTTTATTAGGGTCTTACGGACTTCAAAAATTCTACAACAAACTACAAAAAGCCAATTTAAGATCCATCGACAAATCTGCCGACCATTATGGCCTTGCTTTAATTTTAGGTGGAGCGGAGAGTTCGCTTTGGGATGTCACTAAAACTTATGCCTCAAGTGCCTCGGTTTTAAATCATTTTGTGAAAAATTCCAGTGCATACCGTTCCAATGAATTTATAGAACCTAGTTATATCAAGGGGTATAAACCAGCCTTTGGAAAAGAACAATTTGAAGCCCCTGTTTTTAATGCCGGCGCTATTTATCACATGACGAAAGCCCTACAGGAAGTTAACCGCCCCGAAGGCGGTGAAAACTGGCAGTTTTTTAACGAATCTCAACCTATTGCTTGGAAAACAGGCACCAGTTTTGGATTTAAAGACGCATGGGCCGTGGGGGTAACTCCTAAATATGCTATCGGTATCTGGACCGGTAATGCCGATGGCGAAGGCCGGCCTGGACTTACGGGAATAACTGCTGCCGCCCCCATATTATTCGACATGCTGAATGCATTACCTAAAAGTGGTTCTTTTCAAAAACCGTTTGATGATTTAATAGCTTTAAAAACCTGTAAAAAAAGTGGCTACTTGGCTTCTTCATTTTGTGATGAAACGGAACAAAAACTTCAGCCTATCAATGGTTCAAAAACGCAACAATGTCCTTATCACCAACAAATAGTTTTAGATAAATCTGAGCGTTTTAGGGTAAATTCGTCATGCTATCCCTTAGAAAATATGGTCTATAAAAATTGGTTCAGTTTGCCAACCGGTATCGAGTATTATTATACTTCTTCTAACACCACCTACAAAAGTTTACCCCCTTATTTACAGGGCTGTTCTACTCTAGAATATAGCTTAATGGAGTTTGTATATCCCAAAAAAAATGAAGTGGTCATCTTACCTCAAGATTTAGGAAATTCATCTTTAGAAGTTATTTTTAAATTGGCCCATCAAAGACCAGAAACTATAGTTCATTGGTATTTAGATGAAACCTATATCGGCTCCACGACCAATATTCATGAATTAATTTATGCTACAAAACCGGGTGATTTTATTTTAACCGCAGTTGATGAAGATGGCAACCGAATTCAGCAGTATTTAACATTGCAATTAACTTCGGAATAATTACTTCTTCCTTAGAAAAACTGTTATCGGAACACCAGAGAAATCATAGTTTTCACGGAGTTTGTTTTCTAAAAATCGCTTGTAAGGTTCTCTTACGTATTGAGGCAGATTACAGAAAAATGCAAACTGCGGATATGGTGTTGGCAATTGCGTGCAAAACTTGATTTTAACAAACTTTCCTTTATAAGCTGGTGGTGGTCTATTTTCAATAATGGGCAGCATAACATCGTTCAACTTACGCGTCACTATTTTTTTAGAGCGATTTTTATAAACCTCAACAGCGGTTTCTATGGCTTTAAAAATACGTTGTTTGTTCAATACCGAAATAAACAGGATTGGAACATCAACAAAAGGTTCCATAGCTTCTCTTATTTTTTTCTCAAAATCGCGAACTGTATTGGTTTCTTTTTCGACCAAATCCCATTTATTCACCAGAATAACAATGCCTTTATTGTTCCGTTGTGCCAACCAAAAGATATTTTGTACTTGCCCATCAAAACCTCTAGTAGCATCCAACAATAAAATACAAACGTCGGCATGTTCAATAGCCCTAACGGAACGCATAACCGAATAAAACTCTAAATCTTCCTTTACTTTTGCTTTTCGACGAATACCCGCCGTGTCTACCAAATTAAATTCAAAACCGAAACGGTTGTATTTCGTGTCTATACTATCTCGTGTAGTACCTGCAATGTCAGTTACGATATATCTTTCTTCACCTATAAGAGCATTGATAAATGAAGATTTACCTGCGTTTGGTCTACCCACAACAGCGAACCGAGGTAATTCACTATCATCTTCAACGGTTTCGGGCAACACTTTTACCAATGCATCCAAAAGCTCCCCTGTTCCGCTTCCATTAATGCTTGACAAAGTATAATATTCGCCTAATCCTAAAGAATAAAACTCAACAGCATCTGCCTCACGTTGGGCGTTATCTACCTTGTTTATGGCCAAAAAAACAGGTTTGTCCACTCTGCGGAGTAATTTGGCCACATCTTCGTCCATTCCTGTAACGCCAGATTCTACATCGACCATAAAGATAATTGCGTCGGCTTCATCAATAGCTAGTTCTACTTGCTTGTCAATTTCTTTTTCAAAAATGTCATCGCTACCAACAACATAACCGCCTGTATCGATAAGCGAAAACTCCCTACCGTTCCAATCACTTTTTCCATAGTGGCGGTCACGGGTAACACCACTTACCGCATCTACGATGGCTTCCCTTCTTTGAATCAGTCGATTAAAAAAGGTTGATTTTCCAACATTTGGTCTTCCTACGATGGCTACAATTGCGCCCATATCAATAAATTAATAGGCAAAGGTAGTACAATCTAAAAAGCTCAAGGTACTTCTGGAACATTAAAAATAAAGAGACCTTATAATTGTCAAATTTGAGTTATAACAAAACTTTAAGTTTTTATAACAAGGCCTTAACGACTAAGCAAGCATTCTAAAACGTAAATTCATAAAAAATAAACTAAATGAAAACCATAAAAATTATTCCATTAGTGCTAAGCCTTCTTTTAGGGTCAATTGCTTACGGACAAAATGCCAAACAAAAAAAGATTATTTCAGACGCTAAGAAAGCCAAAAAAACACTTTTAAAACAAGATAACGGGCTAGAGAATTTCTTTGAAAACTCTGCGGGTTATGTAATTTTCCCCAATGTGGGCAAAGGTGGCTTTATTATTGGCGGGGCTTCAGGTAATGGTGTTGTTTACGAAGCTGGAAACCTCATCGGAATGGCAGATTTAAAAAAGTTAAACATTGGATTGCAAGCTGGTGGACAAGCCATTATAGAAGTCATCTTTTTTGAGACAGCGGCAGATTTGGATGC